>CALCEF010000130.1 GCA_937901365.1 uncultured euryarchaeote
ACATTCCCGAAGGTGTGACGTTTGAGGTTCAAGCTTACAACGTAAGAGACCCAACGAAAGTGATGCCGGTAAACGAATCTTGGCAACGCACATTGAGAATAGACGGTTCTTCCCCTGAAATTCTTGATTCATGGCCTGCAGAAGGTGATTATGAGGCCAGTTCGCCTGAACAACAAATCGCTGTCACAGTATCTGATGCGGTGGGTCAACCCGAATCCTTGACGCTCAATTATTGGGTCGAAGCTGATCACGATACCAATCGAAATGGAGAACCTGATGAAGAGGAATACGTAACACAGACGATGACAAATTCATCAACGGATGAAGAGAAGGTTTTCTTCGGACAAATCGATGATTCTCGCAACCCAAATATGGCTAGAGTGTCCTACTTCGTCTCAGGTCATGACCCCGCAGGAAATCTCCTCGTTGGAACAGATGGGCCTGGTTTTGCTTATGATTTGTCCACCTATCGAACCCGTCAGGATATGGCCTCTGTATTCACCGGATTGGTTTGGCAAGGGCACGCTGATGGGGCGGATGTTTACAGTGGTACGGATCAATCAATTTCCGTCGGACTTGTCGATGCGAATGGCATTATTGATTTCGAATACATCTCACTCATCTTTGACTTTGAAGGACCAGACCCAGAAAGAGATCAACAGCGAATTTCATACAACGGGCGAACCGATACTTGGTCATCGGAAAGTGATTACATCACGCTCCAACCTAGCAGTTCGGCCGAGGTGACTACCAACGATACTGGCCTACCATGGATTCAGGCAACCTTTGATTTCCAATTCTCTTGGGATTGGCCAGATGAAGATATCTCTGATCTTGCACTGGAATTCAAAGAACTAGGTTCAAACTCACCCACACGCATTGAGTTCATCGAACATACATTCAGTGTCGAGAATGACTTGGTTCTTGATGCTTCATCATATACCGTAGAAGATGTCGCAGAACCTCGAACTGGCCCTCTTGATGATGCGACCCCGGTGCGACCTGATGATCGATTGCGTTGGTCCGGGCGAGTGGTGTATGAAAGCAGTGGAGTGCCGGCTCCAAATGACCTTGGTATTACTGTCGAGGTATTCGATGGTGTGCAATACTGGTCGGATGGAAGCCTCACAGACGATGGGGCATTCAGTATCGAGGTCCCACTCACCGCAGCAGCCGCCTTGCAAAGTGCAGAGACACGGACATTCCTCACCGGGGTTAGAAACGTTCCCGGGCGTGGAGAAGACATGACGCGCGATACGGTAGCAACCACATTACAACTGCAGGTCGACCACACACCCCCGCGTGTTCACCACCGATTGTCTCCCGTCGATGTCATCGACATTTCGGCAGCGTCTGATTTGACTTCAATACCGGTTCGTTTTTCCGGTTGGGAAGAATGTGTACTGCTCGATGGCGATGATCGATGTGCAGCCTTCAGCCAATCACCACAATGGGTAAATTGGGTGATGCGGGATGATGCTCGAACAATCGCTGCAGGGATTTCACCTCTTGCAATGCAATTGAACGAATCTCATCTGGAATGGATTGGAGAGGTCGATTTGACCAGTGGCGGTCTTGTCACACCTCGAAGTGGCTACAAGATTGGGTTTTGGGTGACTGGACACGATGCCGCTGGAAATGAATTCCCGATGGCGGCAAACACCGAGAGCGATCCAGTGCGCGAGCGTGAAGACTTGGATGGTGATCAAGACCTCGCTTGGGTTCGTCTCGGAGCGACCGTTGCAGAACTCATCGTCAAGAGTGTGACACTTGACCAAGACACGGTTAGCGAGGGGACTGAAGTCGAAATTGTCGCAATCATTGCCAACACTGGCGGAGTGACAGAATCGTCTTTCTCAGTACAATTCGTTGCTGATGAAAAGGTGATTGATACGGTTAGAATCACCGGCCTACCAAGCGATGGAGAACATCGTATTACCAGTACTTGGACTGCAACTGAGGGCATTGACAGAATCACAGTGATTGTAGATTCTGAAAATGAAATCATCGAAGTTGATGAAGAAGGGAACTCGATGTCTGCCGGAATATCAGTCGAATATTCGTGGGGCCTCGGATGGGTCGATAGTTGGCGACAAAACCCACTTACTGTAATTGGAGTCATCTTCGCATTGATTCTAATTCCTGTCATTGCAATCATCACATGGAAAACGTCCCTATCTGGTTCAACCAGTCTATACGATGAAGAACTCATGTACGAAGATGAAGAAGAGGATGACTGGGAAGATGAAGATGAAGGTTGGGAATAGTCCCAATCATGATTCGGCGGATTGAAGTTACACACATACCCGCCCTCCCCCTACGGGAGAGGGCGATGTCGGTCTACGAGCAACTTTGTGAACCACTTCGCGCATATCTCGAGTCGCAGAATTGGACACCCACTCCAATTCAGGAAGTGGCCACAGGACCATTACTGTCAGGGCAGGACAGAGTTCTCGTCGCACCGACCGGTTCAGGGAAAACGGAAGCCGCTGTTCTACCTGTTCTTTCCAACTGCCATTCACAGGAATGGGGGCCAATGTCTATTCTGTATGTCACGCCATTACGGGCACTGAATCGCGATATTGATCGACGTCTAGAGGGGCTGGCGTCCATTGCAAATTTGGAGGTAGGGTTGCGGCACGGAGATACACCTCAATCCGAACGAAATAGACAATCGCGAAAGCCACCTCATCTACTTGTAACCACGCCTGAAACATTGCAGATTATGCTCACTGGAAAACGACTCAGAGAGCATCTACGAAATGTACGAACGATTATTGTCGATGAAGTGCATGAAGTTGCAGCGTCTGAAAGAGGATCTCAGCTTCTCGTTGGAATCACACGAGTCGAAGAAATGGCGAAGCGAGTGATTCAGAGAATTGGACTTTCAGCCACCGTTGGGAATCCCACAGAGGTGGCCCGTTGGCTCTCGCCTGAACGTGGGGATGCGATTGTAGCAGATGCTCCCAGAAATACGGAAGTCCGCATTACATGTTCGCAACCGGAGGATGCTGATGAAGCGATTGCGCTAGAACACAATACATCACCTCAAGCGATGGCGAGCTTGCGAATGCTCGCTGGTCGCCTCAAAGCGGATGCCCCATCTCTCGTTTTCGTGAACAGTCGCAATGCTGCTGAAACGGTGGCCAGTCGACTCTCAACCTTCGATGAAACACTCGAAATTGGTATTCATCACGGTTCACTTTCTGCAGATTTGAGACAGAATATGGAAGATCGATTGCAGCGCGGAGAATTACATGCATTGGTGTGTACGAGCAGTTTGGAATTGGGAATCGATGTGGGGGCAATTCGGCACGTCCACCAGATTCAATCCCCTCGCGCAGTAGATCGCCTTCTCCAGCGTCTCGGAAGAGCTGAGCATATCCTAGGTGGAACTGGTAGGGGTGACCTAATCTCCTGGGAATGCGATGATATTGCTGAATCGGCAGTAATTGCCAGAAGGGCTGTTGCCGGACAAATTGAGGGGGTTCAATGGCGAAGAATGCCACGTGTAGTCGCTGCAAATCAAATGGTGATGATGACGCTCTGTGAAGGAATCGTACCTCTTCCAGCCACTACTACAATCTTTCAAAGAACATCAATTTTCAGTGAATGGACCGAAAATGATACACGTGAATTAGCACGAATATTAGACGACCGATGGATATTGAAATTGGTTGAAAATCCAGAAACATCGGATCCATTGGAATGGTCTCCATCGCTATGGAAGGAACTTGCGGAAGGAACTTCGCTACCGGCAGAAAGGCCAAACAGGGATGAAATAGAGGAATTGCCAGATGAAAAATTGGAAGAATGGCGAAAAGAGATGCGGAAGTTGGTACCTAAGCACCTCAAAGATGGCTGGACCTCGGCGGCATCACGTACACGTTCGTATATGCTGCAGCATTTGTCCATGATTCCAGATGAACAGAGATATACCGTTCGAGATGTTGTTTCTCGACGGGCAATTGGTTCGGTGGATGAAGCATTTGTTTTGTCATTGAACAATTCGGGTGAAGAAACGGATGGCGCACCTAGGCGATTCGTCATCGTCGGTAGAACGTGGGAAATTGTCGAAGCAAATCCTGAGAAAACTGAATTGTTGGTCGCCCCGGTTGGTTCAGGGGGAACGGCACCTGTTTGGAGTGGGGAATTACCACCAGTGCCTTCTGAAATTGCTCGCGAGGTTGGTGCACTCAGGAGAGTCATTCGCGAATTGGCCACAGGTGAACCAAATAATGAATTAGAGCAGGGAATCCGTTTAGATCGAATCGGTGGACATCCTGAAACACATGATATTGGTGATTATCCACTAGCACCTGATGCACTGTCAAAGTTGATGGATAAAATCGTCGAACATGTCGATGCTTCAAACAGCCTACCCGACGAACGAACACTTGATGTTGAAACGCGGAGAGATGCAATTATCGTTCATTCTTGCCATGGGAGTCGAATCAACGAAACGCTTGCACATTTCTTACAGGCAATGGCTTCTACAATTCAAGGGCAAATGGGACGTGTTTTGGTCGATCCATACAGAATCAGTTTACAAGTTCCTGGACTAAAAGCAACACATGTTGTAGATTGGTTGACTGAAACCAAACCTGAAAATTTAGCAACGATTCTACGCGTTACAATTCCAAATGGTAGGCAATTGCGATGGAGATTGGTCCAAGTTTGCAAAGTCATGGGAGTCTTGCAGTCTGGAGTTGACCCTCGTAAGGTCAACCTACATGGAATCGCTCAGAGATACAAAGGCACTCCTTTGATGGATGAGGCCATGGACAAATTATTCAGCGAGCGAATGGATGTTGAAGGGACTACTGACCTACTTCATGCGATTCAAGATGGAATTGTTCAAGTCGCACAACGGGCACCCGGTGCACTTGGACTATCTCCACGTTCAGAACGAGATATGCAATTGCCCGATTGGTCCAATGTTGAGGTCCGACGTCGTCTTGAAAATCGATTGATGAATGAACGGGTCGTCATGATTTGCTTACGATGCAAGACCTCGTCGCGATTCCGAGTTGCAAGATATCCGAGTATCGATCGAAGTTGTGGTATCTGTCAGGCTACCATGCGTGCGGTGGCTAGAGAAGGACTTGGTGATGAATTGGCCAAATGGGTAGCATCCGACGAAGACAATGTTCGCAACAGAATGATGCGGAATGCAGAGATGGTCCAAAATCGAGGTATGGATGCTATTCTTTGTCTGATGGCAAGGGGTGTTGGAGAAGACACTGCGACGAGGATATTACGAGCCTATCCACCTGAAACAGAACGAGACTCATTGCTCAAAGCAATCCATGAGGCTGAGGTCCAATATGCAAGAACTCGACGCTTCTGGGGTTAGGAAGCCTCATGGACGGCGAGGGTAGGCATTGCTCCGATGTGGTTTGGGCTGACTGGCCGAAATGCTTCGGGCAAGACCACCGTTGTGGATTGGTTGGTCGACAACGGTTATGTCGCAACCTCCTGTTCAGATTCAATTCGAGCCTACTTGAAAGCACAAGGGAAGGAGATTCATCGTGAAAATTTGATCGCGGGAGGGCGAGAGTTGAGGGCAGCACACGGTCCCGCCATCCTCGCAGAAATGCTACGTGATTCAAATTCGAATGTCGAGAATCTTGTCATCGATTCAATTCGAACACCCGCTGAGGTTGAAGCGTTACGGGAAAGACCGGATTTCCGTTTGATTGAGGTGCAAGCTTCCAGAGAGGTGCGTTGGAGCAGATTGCAATCGAGAGCAAGAGATGGAGATCCTACCGATTGGGAGACCTTTGTAGCCCAAGAGGAAGCCGAACTTGTGGCGGCGGATGAAAGTGGACAAGCACTTGATGCAACCGCAGCATTGGCTGATATAGTCATCATCAATGACGACGATTCTGAAACCTTGCGAGAGGCTCTAGAACTGTTGCTCAGGCCTGCCGAATCGTAAGACCTGCTTCGCCCATCATCTGGGTGGACATTTCAAAATCGGCCAACCAACGCTCTGGAACTTCACTTTCCTGGGGGTAAACGACTTCGACGACGCCGGCTTGAATCAGGGAGCGTGCGCATCTTGTGCAGGGTGGCCACGTCACATAGGCAGTGCAGCCTTTCAACGACAAACCAATACGGGCGGCGTGCATGATTGCATTCTCTTCAGCATGGCAGATGAGTGGGTACTTTTGCTCACGGTCTTCAAGTCTCTCGGAATCATCTGCAATACCGCGAGGGAATCCATTGAATCCAGTACTTCGTATTTCTCGATCTTCACCTACGACGACACAGCCGACCTTCGTTGAGGGGTCTTTGGACCAACCAGAGATATGCTCAGCGAGTTTGAGGAATCGCTGGTCCCACTTCGCACTCATGGCTTCACCCTTCTAGCCCTGAGGGTCGTAGTGTTTGAGGCTTCTCACGCAATAGGGTCGATGCCATCTTCACCACTGGGGGAAATCAGGATATTTTGCAAATCCATCTTACCTTCTTCATCGATGATTTCCAGAATTGCACCAATGAGGTAAATGCTCCCAATACAAAGTACTGGTTGGGGCAAATCAGAATCTAACTCATTGGCTTTTATTTGGGCTGCTGAGAGAGCTTCTTCGATGGATGAAATGGAAGTGATTTCTGCGTCTGTTCCATGAGATTGCAATTCTTCTGTAAGATGATCACAATTTACTGGATCCTTCCTTCCTTTCGGGGGTTGTGTAACAAACACGTGGTGAATACCTCCTTCAACAATTAATTCAACAAGTGGCTGAAGAAAGCTATCCAAATCCTTCTGTGTGGTTGTACCGATCACTACCACGCCTGGCATTGGAGCCATGTCTCGTGATTTTTGGAAACGTATTTGCTCGCAGGCTCGAGCCATACCACTCGGATTATGTGCACAATCTAGGAGCATGGGGACACCAAATTCAACCCATTGCATTCTACCAGGCCAATTTGTGTGAGTTCTAGCGGTTTCAATCTCTTCATACGCTTTCTTCTCACCCATGATGTAAAGGGCCATACTGGCCAATTGGTAAGCCTCTTGTTGGTAAGGCATCCACCCGTCATACCATGTTTTGCTAGACAATGGCCTGAATGGTTTCACCGCATTTGAGAATTTGAAAGCCCGCCTTCTGTCACCGCGCCACCACCAAGCAGTATCATGATCTCTAACCGTGCGCTCAATGGCCTTCCGTGCTGAATTGTCATAAGGCCAAGTGGCAAGCAAGGGCCTTCCCTGACGCACAATTGCGGCCTTTTCCTCAGCGATTTCGGCTAATGTCTCTCCAAGAACCTCCGTATGTTCAAGGGAAATTTCGGTTAAGATGCAGCAATCGGCATCCACCAAACGGGTTGCATCCCATCGGCCACCCAAACCCGTCTCAATCACAGCCCTCTCGACGCCTTGATCTCGGAACGCCAACATGGCGACAATGAAGGTAGCCTCGTAGAATGTTGGTGATACGATTGGTTCGATATTGCACACTTCCTGAATCTGCTTCAAGCAAGACTCAAACAACACATCGGAAATCGGTGCACCATCGATTCGAATTCGTTCATTTACAGAGATTAGATGGGGAGATGTGAACAAACCTGTACACTTGCCTGAAAGAGTGAATGCATTGGCCAGAATAGCACAGCAGGTGCCCTTTCCATTACTACCTGCAACATGCACTGCTGGAAAGGAGTGTTGGGGCATGTCTAGACGACCCAAGAGGGCTGCAGTGGTGTCAAGAGACGGGTTGTAACCGAACGATTTCAGCGAATCCAGCCAGGACCAAACGTCATCGCTCATACCTCCACCCCATACCACCGGTGAACGGTCGCCTTGAAATGGGCTTTGAGGGTCGCCCAAGACATGTCGGGGGACGGATTCGCCGCGAAGCGGCGTGCTGAGAAGGCTGCAAGGGCCCCAGTTGAACAAGGTCCTCGCTCCCTCGTCGACGAACTGAAAGGTCAGGCTGGTTCGATGGCCGGAATGGCAGGGATGTTCATCGTCACAATCCTATTGGCGATGAAAATTCAGCCGTTCTATGACCGAGATGACTTGAGAGCCTTTGGAGCAGAAGGGGCAACGAAAGCCGGATTCGTTTTGCTTGAACTCTTCTTTATTTTCATTTTCACCGCGCTCATCATCTACATGGCTAGGAATAATCTACAGAAGTTCATTCGTTGGGGTGTCCTTGGTGTTCTTTGGATTGCCATGCTTTACGCACTTTATCCGCTAGCTGCCATGGTTCTTGTCCCCGATGCTCCACCTTTTACCGAGGATTCTCTTGATACCTCAGAGGCTTACATCGTAGCTGTTGAAGAAGGTGGTGCGAATTTCTTCTATGTCGATGATCCAATGTCTGGCAATGGAACACTCAGATACGTCGGCAATGCTGGTGAAATCGAATATTGGAGTCATGATGTGGTGCCTGAAGTTGAAGGGAATCCACAAAGTACCGTCCAAATTTCTCGAACCGCTGATGGAATCATTATGTGTGAAGGGACACAATGGATTCTTCTCGATGCTGAAGATGGAACTCAACTTGAGGACCATGGTCGAGATTGTGAACTCGGATTGAGATACGAATACACTTCGTCTCCTGCTTTCGATGAAACTTGTGATGGGCAGGATGATGCCCCTCAAGATTGGATGATTGAAGATCGCAGGTTGGAAGCGATTCCATATTGGAATGATGGCGACATTAGTGGCGGAATTTACGATTGTTCGGATTGGAGAAGGAATTTCCCTGAGGGCTTCGACGGGTCAAATATTCTGTTTGTCCAGGATATTGGAACTGAGCACTTCCTAATCGTATCAACACAATGGGCTGGGATGGTCGAGTATCCAAAAGGGGATAATGGGCCTCAAACAGATGAGCAGGCCATGGTGGTAACCACTTGGAGCAAAACTCTCTCTGGCTCTGAAGTGTTCACTGGCGCCACATTTGGAGCGGTACCTGGTGTCAATTCCAGTGGGCAGGATTCTCTGGTACTCAGTACCTCATCCGGTCATATCACCGGTTGGGAAGTCAGTGATGATGGAACCATCGAAGAGGGGCTATCGATGAGCCTCTCGGAAACGGTTCGCGGAGTTCTTCTCGCGGATTGTTGCTCTGGCGGAGAAAATGATCTCTGGGTAATCGAAGGTGACAGCCTTCGCATTTTCATGGGTAGCAGTTTGGTCGAAATGCCGCGAAGTCTTGAGATTGGAGGTGATGATTCTCGAATTCCAATGGCTCTCCACAATGTGGAAAACAACGAAACTCAATTTGATGATGGTATTCTATTGATTGAACAAGATGGGGCTTGGTCCTCAATGCGCTATACAGTGCATATCTCGGATTATTCTTCAACGACCATCGTGGCACTTGTTCTATCGATTACCTTACTCTTGGTGCTGATTTTTGAGCCACGATGGTATGTCATCAACACGGTTGGAATTCTTGTTGGAGCTGGCACGATCACGATGCTCGGTGTGTCATTTGTGCCATGGATCATCATTCTCTTCATGGTCCTTGCAGCAATCTATGACGCTTGGGCGGTCTACAAGAGTAAACACATGCTTGAATTGGCTGATACAATGGTTGGTTTGGAGTTACCAGTCATGTTGGTTGCTCCACAAAAACCGTCACACGGAAGAGTGCGAGTGGATCGCCCTGAAGAGGGTGCTCCAAGAAAAAGAGGTCTCGATGAGACCATGCTGATGGGGTTGGGTGATGTCATCTTCCCAGGGCTGCTCTGTATCTCAGCGATGACCTGGCTACCGGATGCTTCTGGACCGATGGGTCTGGAAGGGCCCGTTTGGGTCGCGATTGGAACAATGATTGGTAGTTTGGTCGGCTACTGTGTTCTGATGACTTACGTCGCTCGCGGTAAGCCTCAGGCGGGCCTACCATTACTCAATGGTGGAGCCATCTTGGGATACTTCATCTCAGCAGCCATCTTCATTGGAAGTTCTGCTTTTGCTTTCAATGTCAGCCTATTCTGATGTTCCGTCGCTTTCAAGCATGAAGGGCGGTTCCGTAGGAACCGGTGGACGCCCATGCTGGATATTCGAATGTTCCGTGAACACGCCGATGTGATTCGTGCTGACCACGATCGTCGAGGCCTGCAGCACGATGCAATCGATGAGGTCATCCGTCTGGATGAAGCTTGGAGAAAGGCACGATATGATGCAGACCAATTGCGCAGAAAGCGTAACGAGGCTGCACGTGGGATTGCAGCAGCCAAGAAAGCTGGGGACGATGCTGAGTTCCAGCGAATCAAATCTGAAGTCGATGCCATCGCAGCAGAGATTGAGGCGCTTGGAGAACTCTCTGACGGTCATGAATCCGAGCGTGACAGAATTCGCATGTCTATTCCAAATATATTGCATGCAGATGTTCCTGCAGGAGATGGTGATGAGGGCAATACGCAACACAGCCTCCATGGTGAAAAACCGACTTTTGATTTCGATGCAAGAACTCACAATGATCTCATTGAGATGAACAAGTGGGTCGATTTACCTCGAGCCGCAAAGATTGCAGGCAGCCGGTTTTACTTCCTCAAGGGTGACTTAGCACACATGGAACTGGCGTTGCAACAGTATGCGGTGGACTTCATTTCTGAGAGGGGCTATACTTTCGTTCAGCCACCAGTGATGATGAATCGAGAAGCATACGAAGGCGTCACCGACTTGGCTGATTTTGAATCAGTAATGTACAATATTCAACCAGATGGTTACTACACGATTGCAACCAGTGAACACCCATTGACTGCGATGTTCATGGATGAAGTCATCGAACCGAGTTTGCTGCCGATTCGAATAGTGGGCGTATCACCTTGTTTCCGCCGTGAAGTCGGGGCGCACGGCCAAGGCGACAAGGGAATTTGGCGGGTTCATCAATTTACCAAGGTCGAGCAAATTATCATTTCACATCCGGATGATTCGTGGAATCATCACGAGGAGTTGTTGACCAATTGTGTTGACCTTTGGGACAGCCTCGGTTTGCACTATGAAGTTGTCAATATCTGCACAGGAGACATGGGCACTGTGGCCGCCAAGAAGTACGATCTTGAGGCTTGGTTACCCGGCCGTGGTGAATTCAAAGAAATCGTCTCATGTTCGAACTGCACAGATTACCAAGCCAACCGTTTGCGCATGCGTTACAGGACGACCGATGGAAATGCAGCCGTGCATACACTCAATTCGACTGCCGTCGCTACCAGTCGTGCTTTGGTGGCCATCATGGAGCAAAATCAACTTGCAGATGGTCGAGTTCGAGTTCCAGATTGTTTGGTATCGCGAATGGGTGGAAAGACCCATCTAGAACCTTGTGAATGGTGATTAGATGCGTGCCATCGTGCTGACGTTGCTGTTTTTCACGGCTTCGTTTAGTGGTTGCTTTGGGAATGTGGATGACACCGACCCCCCTGCCAACCTTTCTGTTCCAGAAGAGCTGAATTCGAATACTGCACTTCGGGGACAAATCTTCACGATGACAATTGACTCTAACGTGGACTATACAGTACATAGAGCGAATGGTACGTTCTTTATCGACGAGTTTGGTGTGTTCAGAGATGCAATGAACATGACTTTTGACAAGTCGATTCAGGAAGTTCAACTGTTGATTATGGATACTGAACAATCCTCCATTGATTTGGTGGTCACAGCAGGGGATGAAATGTGGAATGGGACCATTGATCTCGTCGATAGCGAGGAGATGATGATTGTAGATGGTCGCAGAGCGTATGACACAATCGATATGCTCACCACATCTTACAACAATCGGTGGTGCGCTTCCGCTGGCCCTGGTGGAGTTAACCACGAAGGAGGAGCTGCTTACGAAGCGGCAGCAGAAGCCATGGCCGATGAGATGTGGGGGATGGGTTTTGATTTCGTTGAGGTCACCCGTTACGAAGATGACCCGGATCAATTGAATGTTGTAGGATACAATTGGGGACGTGTGAATCCCGATGAGTATATTGTAATCGGTGGTCATTTCGACATCGCGTACGCGTTCACCCCTCCCAGCGGGGGAACAAACGAAGGGGCAAACGATGACACTTCAGGTTCAACCGTTTCACTGGAGATGGCTCAAGCCTTGGCTCAATTAGAGTTCGACCACACCGTTGTTGCAGCATTGTGGGCCTGTGAGGAAGAAGGGCTTCTAGGCTCACGGGCATATGTTGATCATTTACCGGAAAATGTCACTGTTAGAGCATACATGAATTTCGATATGGTGGCACTCAATTATCCGATTACACCGCCCACCGAGCCTGTAATTGGTCCAGGTGGAGAAGTTTTCTCAGCCACAAAATATGACTGGACAATCAGTGTTGCAGGCGCCAATGACAGCAATATGCAGCGAATGTATGATTGGGTTGGAATGACCATTGAGAATGATTTAGCTTACCAACCCACCGCTGGGAATCCGATTACTTGGCAGATTGCAGAATCATGCGCTTCAGATCACTGTTCGTTCTTTTCAGCTGGCTACCCTACGTTCAACTTCTTCAGCCCTGGAGGAGACATCTCCTTCTGGCAAGAGTGGCATTCACCCTCTGATACGCTAGAATTCATGACTGCAAAGGCTGGAGGACCGGCCGGAATGGCTAGTGGCTTCAACAGTCTAGTTTGGACTGCATTGGATTTGTTCATCCGCGTGGACAATGCTGAAGACTTCCAAGGAAACTGGGCTGAAGCGTAAATATGCCAATTGGAAAATCAAATTTTCAATTGGATTGTTCTTCATCGATATCGATGAGTGTCGCTCCAGCATCAACTTGTTCGCCGACATCGTGATGAATCGCCGCAATCGCTCCTGATGCATTCGCTGCGATACGGTGCTCCATCTTCATCGCCTCCATGACGATCAAGGTTTGTCCAGCTTCCACCTGATCTCCGACACCACACAAGATTTCGAGAATCTTTCCAGGCATCGGTGCTGTCATCCCCCCATCTGCCCCAGAGCCACTGAGACCCTGTTCATCAATCGACAATACATGGATACGCCCATCAATGTGGACCCACCAATCATCCTGCACCTTGACAACATGCGCCAATTGACCATCCACCCACAGTCGGTTGGGTCTAGCATCGATTTCGAAAGTATGCTCATTCGCGATTGTTTCGCCATCGCACGTCGCTTCAGATGAACCGATGGTAATCTGCCATTGCCGATTATTCGAATCTCGAAGTTCAATCATGGGAATGACCTCCTCAAAGAAAGGAACGGATTGTACGGACTTCCTCGACCCTCTTCTGTTTCAACTGTAGTGGCCTTTCGCGATAGACCGTAATGCTCTGATGCGGCAGCGGCAAAGGGAGCGACGTCTGATGGAGGTGTTGTCCATCCGTCTGGCCAATTCACGTCAATGAAATCTGTAGTCGTCTCACCTGCATGATATGCTGGGTGCCCCATGATGTCACATAGGAAGCCCATATTGGTCGTAACACCTAGCAGAACAAAATCCTCACAGGCGCGTTTCATTCGGCGAATGGCCGCTTCCCGATCAGGTGCATGAACAATCAATTTTGCAAGCATTGGATCGAAGTCAATGCTGGCTTCATCTCCTTCACGTACACCGGTGTCGAGTCGAATCCCTGGGCCAGTGGGTGGACGGAACATGGCTAGAGGACCTATGGCAGGGAGGAAATTATTCGCTGGATCTTCTGCATAGATTCGAACCTCAATCGCGTGCCCCCTAATCGTAAGATCTGATTGAGTGAATGGCAAAGGCAATCCGGCTGCAACACGAATTTGCTCGACGACTAAATCTACTCCACTGATACATTCTGTAATCGGGTGCTCAACTTGTAAACGAGTATTCATCTCAAGGAAATGGAATTCTCCATCTTCAGCGAGGAGAAATTCTACTGTTCCTGCACCCTCATAATCGACTGCTTTGGCCGCATTGACTGCAGCCTCACCCATTCGCTCTCGGGTGATCTCATCGAGAACTGGAGAGGGCGCTTCTTCGACTACTTTCTGATGTCGACGCTGGATGCTGCATTCTCTCTCAAATAAGTGGACTGCATTGCCAAGTGTGTCTGTGAGCACCTGCACTTCTACGTGGCGAGATTTCTCTAGAAGGCGCTCAACATACACGGTACCATCACCGAAAGATGTGGCAGCTTCTCGACTAGCAGCAGCATACTCCCTCTGTAGATTACGCGGCTCCCGAACCACTCGCATTCCTTTACCCCCGCCGCCGGCACTGGCTTTCAGCAACAATGGGTATCCAACTCGAGTGGCTGCGCGTACAAGTTCGTCCACCATCTCATCCGGGTTTTCTAATGGCAATTCTTCACCGGGGATGACCGGTACGCCAGCCTCAACCATGGCTCGCCGTGCACTAATCTTGTCACCCATCTCATCGATTGCATGGGCCGAAGGACCAATCCAAACAAGTCCTGCTGCCTTCACAGCATTGGCGAAAGCGCTTCGCTCTGAAAGGAAACCATAACCTGGATGAATCGCATCGGCGCCGGTCTCTTCAGCGGCCGCCAATATGGCCTCTATGTTGAGATATGTTTCAGAAAGTGTATCACCTGGAAGAAACACAGATTCGTCTGATGTCTGTTGATGTAATGACCCTCGATCAGATTCTGAATAGATAGAGACGGAGCCCAAGCCTAGTTCAGCACAAGAACGAAAAATTCTGCAAGCGATTTCACCGCGATTTGCGACCAAAACCTTGGATATCGGGCGCGGGGCACCCTCCATCCAAACTGGCCCGACCATACGGATTTCACTCCTCTTTCCAATTAGGGGGGCGCTTTTCGAGGAAAGAGGCCAAGCCTTCTTGTCCCTCATCAGAACCACGCATCTCACTCGTCTTGTCGAGAGTCCATGTTCGGAGTTCCCCGTCTGTTCCGGACCACCGATCAAATGTAAGTGTGAGTTTCTTGGCCTCGGTAACGGCCATTGGGCCTGTTGTCAAAACTTCGTTAATGATTGAAGATTCTGCATCTTCAAGGGATTCCGATAATTGGTTGACCAATCCAATTCTCAATGATTCTTCAGCACCAATTCGCCCCGCCATCATTGCAAGTCTGCGGAACTCGGCACTGCCTACTTTGCGGTATACATAGGGACCAATCACCGCTGGGAGAATACCCAACTTACCTTCGGAAAGAGCGATTCGTGCACCGGGTTCAACTATGGTGTGATCTAGACAAGCAATCAGACCCGCTCCACCTCCAAGTGCAACCCCCTGAATTTTACCAATCGTGAAGCAAGGATGAGACCACAAACTGTTGAACAGGCGATCAAGTCTCTCAGAATCGGTTCTGTTTTCTTCTGGACTTTTTGCACCGGCGTCACGCATCATGTTGATGTCAGCACCTGCACAGAAATGTTTGCCAGCTCCTGAAAGCACGACTACGCGAAAGTATGGCGCGCCAGCCGGGTCCTGTAGCATTCCTCGTTCTCCAACGGAGCGTGCCTTGGTCCAATCAAGAATCGATATGATTTCACTGATTAGTTGGATGTTGAGGGCATTATACACATCTTCTCGGGTGAGGGTTAGATGTGCCACAGCACCCTCGATTCTAAGCGAACATAGGCTGGTTTCTGGCTTTAAATCTTCAATTGCAAAATTTGACATTTCAATTGCTCCTTTCACATTCTAAATATTCCGAACTTCGTATCGGGCATCGGGGCGTTGAGACTGGCACTAATGGCGAGACCTAGGATATCACGGGTGTCTCGCGGATCGATGATTCCATCGTCCCACAATCGCGCTGTTGAGTAATAGGGTGAGCCCTCGGCATCATATTTCTCTAGAATCGGTGCTTGGAATTCAGCCCATTCTTCATCGGTCATGGGGTCAAGTCCTTCTCTAGCGCGCTGATCTTGTTTGACTGTGGCCAGAACATCAGCAGCTTGTGGACCCCCCATCACCGAAATGCGACTGTTTGGCCACATGAATAGGAATCGTGGGTCGTAAGCACGCCCACACATGCCGTAGTTGCCTGCACCGTGACTACCTCCAATAATTACGGTGAATTTTGGAACTGGTACACACGATACTGCAGTCACAAGTTTGGCCCCATCCTTGGCGATTCCGCCTGCTTCGTAATCACGGCCGACCATGAATCCAGTAATGTTCTGCAAGAAAATCAGAGGTATGCCCCGTTGGCCACAAAGTTCTACGAAGTGAGCCCCTTTCTGTGATGACTCAGAGAATAGTATACCGTTGTTTGCAACAATGCCCACCGGATATCCATGGATACGTGCAAAGCCACAAACGAGTGTAGGACCATATCTGGCTTTGAATTCGTGGAATCGGCTGCCATCTACGATGCGCGCAATGATTTCACGTACGTCAAATGGAGTCCGGTTATCTTCTGGAATAATTCCGAGGATGTCATCTATCGGATAGGCTGGGTCTTCAGGCGCCTCAACATCCAATTTTGTTTTGACACCTGTGTTGAGATTTTCAACGATATTACGAACCATACGCAGTGCACTGGGTTCATCCTCTGCGTAATGATCTGCAACCCC
>CALCEF010000131.1 GCA_937901365.1 uncultured euryarchaeote
TGTCCATGATTGGAACATTGGAGATATCGTATCGCAATAGTGAACGAGATTCGTGACCAGCATTCGTACACGCTGGCCCGCCATTGGATGCACCGACATTCAAGTTGTTGGCAGTGTTTCCGTAAGCCGTATTTGGGTTACAGGAGTCGATGTATGCACCTTCTGCGACATCATAAGCACCTGTAGCAGAGTATGCATTTCCATTCGTCAAATCAACCCAATAATCTGTAGTGTTGATGGCATCACCAATGTCATTTGGCACAATGAAATTCTCGACCGCTGAACGGGGGCCGAACATTCCATCTTGAATTGGTTGAATCATCCAAGAATATTGATCATCATGGCCAAACTGTGAATTTGTATCTACCATGGTTAGGTTAGACATGTCAAACGTACAAGTTGAACAGGTTCGACTGTCAATGACTTGCACACCGCCCCATGGGCCATCGTTGGTTGGATAGGAGTAGATTCTCCAAGCCGTCAAGTTGGTGGTAGCAGGATGACTCCAAGAGGCTGTAGGGTTGTCATCAGATGACATCGAGGGGTGTTCCCAGAGAATGTCCCCGTTTGCAGGTGAAAGAATCGTGGCTGCTTGTGTCGGGGCTGTTGCGGTCCCATTCTGCCATGTTAGAGTGAGTTCGGGCTCATTGGCATCGAACTGGGTCTCCGTGCTGGCCAACACAATTCGATCATTAGAATTCGCTTCTACACTGAGCATTAATCCAACGCTATCATCGCCGCGCACAATGGCTGCTTGAACAATTTCTGAGATATCCAAGGCCATTCGAGTGCTTGCTGGTTGATCAATAGCAATGTCAATCCATGCTGAACGATCTTGAACACCTGTGCCTCCAAGAGCGCTCCAATTTGTAGTGCCATCATAGGTAAGGCCAGTGGCTGAAGAATCCCAATCTTGGAGGGTTTCATAGATTGCAATTGAAGGCGTGCTTGAGTTGTTGGTCAGCACTTGGAAACTGATGGTTGCATCGACAAGTTTGGCATTCGATGGATGTGGAAGTGCACCTGCCCCATCGATTGGAATCTCGATGAGGGCACTGGATGTTGCGGAAATGAAGAGGGTATCTTCACCTGCATGTGTATCATTCAAACTTGAGGATGCCCACGAAATCCATGTGTCTGTGAACAATGGCATGCTACCATCTGACAAAATGTCCCCATGACCCATGGTGACCTCGTATGTGTCTGCATCAATCTGAGAGACATCCAAATCTGGGATGACAAAACTGGTTCCTGCTGTCCAAAGTCCAATTTGACCGGATGCGGAGATTCCGCGAGCGCGCCAGTAGAATTCTTCACCAGCACCGAGATCGTTGGCGAATGTGAACGACGAGCCACTGAAAGCACTCGTGTCAATCCAAGAGGAGAACGTCTGTAGTGCACTGGAACTGAAACTGCTGTCTGCGTCCACTTGCACTTGCCATGCGTTGGCTGCTGTGACACCGGTTTCGTTCCAAGATAGCGTAGGAGTCTGATCGACCGTGAAGGTGTAATCACCGCTGAGAATCCAATCGCCATTGGCTGGTGTCATATCAATCGGCACATTGGGTGCCGCATTCGAACCGTTGGTGTAAACAATGACCAATTCGGGCATTGAACCGCTACCTCGGTCGTAGAATGAAACAGCATTCCAACTCTCAGATACCAGAATGAAATCGACGAGAGAGTCTGTGCGCATGGCACTCTGAACGGCTGCGGTCACGTTCCATTCATACCATGTGTTGTCGGCATCAATGTCTGTGGTATCAAGCGACTGTACACGCTCCGAACCACTTGCACCCAAACCATTCCAAGGCGTGCTGCCATCGGTGGTATTCCAAGTTGCAGTGCCTTCATCCCAATCGTGTTCACTGCTCTCATACATTGTCATCGGAATGTCGAAATTGCTGATTCCTGATTGTTGGAGTGTACGAAGTCGCATTGTTGCAGAGATAATAGCCAAACCATCGGGCATTGCATGGCTGGTCAAATCGCAGCCGACTAGGATAACCTGGTTATCTGATGCTGTGAGGTCTTGACCGTCCAGGTTCATGCCAGAGGCAAGACCGCCCTCAAGGGTGAGATCGCCACAATATGGCAACGTTTGGCCGCTTTGTGATGTGGCATTTCCATGGCGGTAGCGCAACTCGTGCTCCCCGCCGCCCAAATTGGACGAATTGATTTCAGAGATGAGGAAAGAGGATGTTTGCCATGGCCCTTGTTCATCATCTTCAACCATTGACATTCTCCACTCGTATGAGTTTGCCCAACCAAGATCCCATGAAGCGGGAATAGTATATTCTCCGTTGGTTAGATCAAACCCGCCATCTTCCCGACTGTCCACAGTCATAGGTATGGAGTGACCCATACCATCAGGGAATAGTTGGAGCCTGACGTCTGCAGGAGCCCCTGTACTTTGTGATGCTGTCGAAGGGTCCCATGTGATGGTGGGCGTGGTTGTACTTTCCAACTCCCAGTTATTCATGTCCCATGCAGCACTTCCATCAAGAGGTGATGTGATGTCCGCGCTGGGTGTTGAAACAGAATCTCCCCATGAATAGGTGATATCGAGGTGAGGTCGATATGACAACGGTTCGTCTCCAGTCGCGATTTCAATCTCTTCACCAGCCAATCCTTCGGCCATGACCAAGAAGTCCATGTCCCCAATGTGTCCATTGCGTAGGTAGGCCTGAACATAGGATGTTGCATCGAAGGTCAATGTGGATGTGCCTGTTTGGTTTCCATTGGCTGTACCCAGAATTGACTTGCCATCGATGTGATCCTGGCCACCATTGCTCCAAGATACTCCAGTTCGGCTATTCGCATAATTCAGTTCCTTGAAGACATGACCTGTGTTCGAATCCATCAACCAAGCCGAAATCATAGGTTCACCCGTTCTGTCTGTGCGTCGCAAATTCAGGGTCGCCTCATGGATTGTGACATTGTCATGGATTGGAACCGTTTCCATATTGACGCGGATGAAGGCGTGCATGTTGCCTTCGGTTGAATCATTGGAATGACCGATTCTCATTCGGTAGTCATCATTTCCGTTGTAGGATGTATTTCCATCCATGACCCAAGTGTCGTGAACGGTCCCGAACCCTAGATTGACGGAGTCGTTCCGGAGTAAAATTTCGGCTTGACCTTGACCATTTAGAGAACCAATTTCAGCAGGTAATCCGAAGTATCCGCTTTCCCACGGACCTAGGATGGAATTGTTCACGGAACGTATTCTGAAATAGACCCAAGTTCCATTTACGAGGTCAGCTTCATTTTGTGGAGTGTAAAATTCTTCGCTAGACATTGAGAAATCACTGGAGTCATCCCATGAGTTCCAAACTCGAGTTTCATCGAGGTCACTTCGGAAATCTTCACCGTTTGAGAATTGAACTTCGATGTGTCCAGACGTTAGATTGTCCCAAGAAATTGTGGGGCTGTAATCTGGGCGAATCAGTAGATTGTTCTGATCGGCAATAATATCTCCATCCTCTGGACCCTCAATAAGAACGCTCCCTTGTGCAGGGGCAACACCCATAGTGTACTCAAAATCAATTGAGGGAGCATCGCCAGCAGCTCCTTCACTGGATGTACAATGAATTGGCATTCCAACACCTGAAATGGCGATGCTCATGTTGGATTCACCGTTTCGTAATGCTTCTTGAACCAGCGATGTCAAATTCAAACTGTAGGTTGAAACGCTGGAGACTGAATCGTGTGTACCGGGTTCCCAGTGCCCTCGATCAACACCAACCCCCTCAACACCGGTGATGTTCCACGGTACTCCCGTATCACTGAGGTTATGGGTAGCATTAGATTCATCAAAATCCGTCAACAAACGAGAAGGGTACAAGATTGTGGGAGCGGTGTCACCCTGTGCGAATGTTTTGCGACATGTCAGTTCTAGAGTTGCCTCACTTACAACCGCTGTTGATGGTAAAACACCACCATCATTGATTGTCAATGGGAAATTGGCCAACATACGAGCATTGGTGAAGAGTGGATAGTCCGTAATCAACAGATTATCGGCGTTCCCATAGTTGGTGGATGGTTGACTAGAGTTGGTTTGTGTATCATATGCCAACGTGTCACTAGCCGTCAAAAACCGCACTACTGGAGCCTCTTCCAAGGTCTTTTCATTATCGATAACCTGTATCCATGTGCTGAATAGCATCAAGCTCACCATCAGGATTGCACCTGTTGTTGAACTCCAGTTCCTCCCTCTGCTCGTCATGGGCCTCGGGCAAGGACGGAGCAATCTACTGTTAATGAGTTACGGTTCATCGACCATACTTCGTATGGTCAATGTTCACCAGAATATGATGCAAATCATGGGATGGGATAGGTTCATTGACGCCCGCCGAAAACGAAGGTCGATTCCGATGTCGAAGATGTGGGTTGAGAAGCACCGACCCCAGACGGTTCGCGACATTCGTGGGCAGGCTGCCACCGTAGAGCGATTGGCTGCTTATGGTGAAGGTGGGACCTTTCCACACCTCCTTTTCGCGGGGCCACCAGGAACGGGAAAAACGACTGCTGCTCTTGCTCTATGTGCAGACGTATTCGGAGAGAAATCGCAGGAAAATCTGCTGGAAATGAACGCCAGTGATGAGAGGAAACTAGAGAGTATCCGTACCAAAGTGAAGCAATTTGCTCGGACGAGTCCACTGGGTGTCGATTTCAAAGTCATCTTTCTGGATGAGGCTGACGCCCTAACCGCAGATGCACAAGGAGCGCTGCGAAGAATCATGGAACAATACGCTGAAACATGCCGATTCATCCTATCCTGTAATTATTCGTCGAAGATTATTGAGCCAATTCAGTCTCGATGTGCTGTATTCCGTTTTCGACCCCTTGCTGACGATCAGGTTCGGATGCAAGTGCAAAACATCGCTGAAGTCGAAGGAATTGAATTGGACGAAGATGCGTGTGAGGCTATCGTTCACGTGAGTTTAGGGGACCTGCGCAGAGCAATCACAGCACTGCAAGTTAGTGCCAGTTTGGACACCCATGTCACACGCTCACTCATTTACGAAACAACAGCGACAGCACCTCCTGAGGAATTGCATGGATATCTCCTCGCCTGCAAGGAGGATGGATTTCATCCTGCCCGCCGACGTCTGCGCTCAATTTTGGATCAATTCGGTTTGGCTGGTACAGATTTGGTTAACCAACTACACAGAGCCCTGTATGATGCCGAATTCCTAACTGAAATTCAAAAACTTGAGATTACAGAGATGATGGCACAAATTGACTTCCGCCTTGTAGAAGGCGGAGGTGAAGCGTTGCAACTGGATGCGATGACTGCATCGATATGTGCAAAATTTTCTTCCTAATCATCCCCAAGCGGGAACGAGAAGATCAGCGTGGTCACGTGTAGCTTCCTCACACAATGCGCTCGCTTTCTCTCGCAATCGAATTTCGTGCGTCTTCGATTCGATTCGTGCACGACGTGAGGCGCGAATCAAAGGGGCGAGGGGAGTCCAGCAAAGCAGATCCACCGTCACCCCCATATTTCCTCTAATCACACGATTGGCGAGTGATTCCATCATTTCTGTCAGTTGTTCCAATGTATTTTCGTTCAGCATGTTGCATCCCTTTGTAGACTGAGCAGGTGGGGCCACCGGTCTACCTTCGTTCCCGTGAGAGAGCAAGGCGTTTGAAAGTGAAAGTGAAGCAGTTGCCCGAAAATCGGCGAAAGTGGAATCACAGTTCGACTGAAAAACGAATGGTTTTCTTTTCTTCCAATTCCCAAGGATCACCACTCTGATTCAATGTGATTTCAATCGTGTAAGGAACACCACTAGAAATTTCAAAATCCTCGGGGAATTCAATGAAAATCGGCACGTCTGTAGGTTTCTCAAGAACGCTTGAAACATTGTCAGCATAACTGTCCCAATCACCACGCATTGAATCTGAAGTTCCATTCCAATTCATAGAATCGCCCAACCAAGTCATTTCTACCTGAACCGTCACATCGTTGGCGTTGATATTGTCTCGAACAGCGAATGCGAGACCCAATCTCCGCTCATTGAGGTTGTCATCTGCATCAAAATCTGCAATCGGCTGATTCCAATCGGGGTCATCCAAATCGACGAGGACAACTTTGTGGGCAACTTCGGGAGGAGAAATGTCCGCTAATGGAGGGTTGACAAGAATGAAACAAACAGCCAACCAAGTGAATGTATAGAGGAAACTTGCTCTGAACCAATTACCAAAGGTATACCTGTCTGCAAATTTACTCAATAAAATTCGATGGAGGGGGGGAATCGTCACGATTAGTAATAATGGCAAGGACCACAAAACACTGGCTGGTTCATCCAATGCAGGCATGATGAGATATCGCATTATGACGCCGATGAGAACAGCATAGACAATGACCAACCACATCGATGCTGTATCGGCTTTCTCTTTGATGACGTGATCAGCGGGGTCAAATGGCTCGGTACCAACTTTACCTCCTGGACGCTTTTTCTCTCCGTCTCGACCACCTCTTCGCTTGTCGCTAGCAGCCGCAGCAGCCATTGCAGTGGTCAGGTCAACCATTGTCCTCACCCCTGCGGGGTGCGGGGCCGTCTATCATGGGTTCGGCTGGGCAAACTGAGCATGCCATTTGATTGGCGAGGCTCGCTCAGGTGATGTGGTGCCGGGAACGGGGCTCGAACCCGTGACCTTCGGATGTCTCAGACATTTCGAGGTTTATCGCGCTCATCTTATTCCTTTGCAGGTGTCCTATGAGTCCGACGCGCCACCAACTACGCCACCCCGGCAACGGTGGCTTCGACCGAACTGCCGAATATGAGTATATCCATTCAAGCAGACCGTTCGGTTGAATAGATGTCTGGTTCCCCAGTCCGTCATGGGTAGCCCCCAGAGCGGTGACCGCATACGCTTCACAGCATCAACACCCGAGGGAAGCGTCACGCACGAGGGAATCTTACTGGCGCCCGCAACAAGTGGGCACATGACGGTCAAATTAGACAATGGATACAATGTAACCTTTGCAGAAACCGAAGTGACCGACATTTCTACAATCAGTACCCCAAATTTGTCGGGTGAAAATGTGATTACAACCCTAACCGAAAACCCTGATTTACCTGAAATCTGGATTATACACACCGGTGGAACAATCGCCTCAAAAGTGGATTATGTTACTGGCGCTGTTGCCGCTCGGTTTGAGCCTGAGGAACTCTTGGATGCCATACCTGAATTGGCCAATCACGCCCGAATCCGAACCATGAAATTGGGTAACATGTGGTCAGACGACATACGTGCGCGTCATTGGAATGCAATGATGAGGGCCACAAAGGAAGCCTTTGATTCAGGTGCCGTGGGAGTTGTGATCACTCATGGAACCGATACCATGCACTATTCAGCAGCAGCAGCCGCTTTTGCCTGGGCAGGGTGCGGGGGTAGACCTCCTGGAAGAATCGTGTTTACTGGTTCACAGAGGAGTAGTGATCGGGGCTCTACAGATGGCACTGAAAATCTCCTCGCAGCAGTCCATTGGGCTGCGCATGGCCCTGCACCAACAGGCGAAAACGGTGATGCGAGTGTCATCATCATGCACGCGGGTAGTGATGACGGATCCTGTGCGATTATGCCCGGTTGTTCCACACGAAAATTCCATTCGAGTAAGCGGAATGCGTTTCAGGGAATCAATGCGCAGCCATTGGGTATGATTTCGGTAGATCGAAATGGAGAGTGTCAAATCAACATGGATGTTCAATCCCCAACAAGAGACGTTACAACAGAACCTGTTGCTTTTGACGAAGGGATCAGAATCCTGCAACTTGTGGCTGGAGCTCATCTGTATGCTGATCAAATCGAACTTGCCTCTAATTATGATGCGATATTATTCCACGGTTCGGGGCTAGGACATCTCCCGATTGAAGACCCAAATGGAGATAGCCCCGAAAATATTGCAATGCGAGAAGCGGTTGCAAACTATTGTGCAAAGGGTGGAACTGCTGTAATGGCAACTCAATGCATTCACGGGCCTGTCCACATGGACGTTTACAGCAAGGGGCGTGACCAACAAGAACTCGGAATCATTGGAAACCATGCGACTACTGGTCCAGATGCTGCACTCGTCAAACTGCATTTCTTACTCTCTAGTAATCAGGATGTCCAAGCAGGGTGGAATGCGAATTTGTGCGGTGAGAATGCATCTTCAATTTTCAATTGACAATTTGATTTTCTAATTGAAAATTTGGAATAGATACAACCGCTCTCATGAAAGACCGCTCTCCTATGGAGAGCGATATGGGAGACAGGGCGGAGGACTTGGCTTGGCGTCGAGAACAAGCCGCCGCAGGTGGTGGTGCCGCTCGTTTGGAAGCACTACGGGCTGCGGGAAGAGCAACTGCTCGGGAGCGGATTGATTTACTCTTGGATCCCGATTCATTCATTGAAGTCGATGCGTTGGTTTCTCATCGCAATCGAGACAACAACATGCACATGCACCCCCAATTTGGGGATGGAGTAATTGCTGGGCATGGGAGTATCGATGGAAGGCGAGTTTTCTGTTTCAGCCAGGATTTCACTGTTTTTGGGGGCTCGATGGGAGAGATGCATGCAAAAAAAATCTCCAAGGTAGTCGAGATGGCTGAAAGGGCCAGAGTGCCGATCATCTGTATTTGGGATGGTGGAGGTCAACGAGCACACGATGGTGTACATTCGTTGGCTGCAACCGGTGAAATGTTGGATTACTTTGTATCCTGTTCAGGCCGCATACCAATCATTAGTCTCGTATTGGGCCCCGTGGTTGGTGTTTCTGCATTGGCTGCAGCCTTGGCTGATTTCGTCATTCTTGGTGAAGGTAGAGGCCAACTATTCCTTTCCAGCCCACTTGAAACTGAAGAAACGGTGAGTGGTGAGATGACCAACGAAGAAGTTGGGGGGGCACAGATGCATGCGTCTCGTTCTGGAATTTGCTGCCTAACAGCGAACGATGAGGAAGATGCAATGGAGATCGCCGTAGAATTACTCTCATTCTTCCCAGATTATTGTGGCGCCAGCCCTCCACATCTCGATTCGGGAGACCCTCACGACAGA
This sequence comes from uncultured euryarchaeote, assembly GCA_937901365.1. Classification (GTDB taxonomy): domain Archaea; phylum Thermoplasmatota; class Poseidoniia; order Poseidoniales; family Thalassarchaeaceae; genus MGIIb-P. Next base: position 9,052 of record CALCEF010000131.1, read on the forward strand.
GATTGTACTGAATTGCGTTCAATTGTACCAGATGACAGTAATCGCCCCTACGATATGGTCAAGGTGATTCAAGCCACAGTAGATGATGGGCACTTCGTCGAACTGTTTCCAATTTATGCAGATAATATGATCATTGGTTTGGCCCGTCTTGCGGGGCACCCCGTCGGCATTATTGCCAATCAACCAAAGGTCCTAGCAGGTTGCCTAGATATCGATGCAAGCATCAAAGCCGCACGATTTATTCGAACATGTGATGCGTTCAATATTCCACTTCTTTCATTTGTTGATGTGCCTGGTTTCTTGCCTGGCACCGTACAGGAATGGGGAGGCATCATTCGCCATGGGGCGAAAATGCTCTATGCTTATGCTGAAGCGACTGTACCTATGATGACTGTTGTAACCCGAAAGGCCTACGGTGGCGCATATCTGGCCATGTCCTGTAAGCACCTTGAATCAGATTACAACGTGGCATGGCCAACCGGAGAACTTGCGGTGATGGGAGCTGAAGGTGCGGTCAACATCATCCATCGAAGAGAACTCAAAGATGCCGAAGATTACCAGTCTCGCCACGCGGCATTGGTTGAAGATTACAAAAACAAGTTTGGCGATCCATATGTTGCTGCAAAGAATGGATGGTTAGATGATGTCATTGAGCCAAATGAAACGCGATGGCGATTGATTCGAGCACTCAAATCATTGTTGTCTAAGCGCGTTTGGCAACCACCGCGAAAGCATGGGAATATTCCACTTTAATCGAATTCGACAAACTCTTCCTCGATCTTGGAAAAGTCATCAGCCCCCGAATGCGTTGTTTCCACGGATGATTGCCCCAGCATTTCTTCCATTTCATCTTTGGACAAGGTGATGATCATGTACAGTCCAATCAACGCTACAATCGAGCCGATTACAATCGCAAAAACAACCCATATTGAGAATGTTTCATCGCTTGTGTCAACAGAAATTTCTGGTAAATTATTGCCATCGGATGGTTCAGGCTGTGGTGGAGAAACCGTGTGATAGTAGATTTTCACTTCACTCCAATTTCCATCTTCAAAAATCTGAACCTCAAGGCGATGGGCACCCGGCGCTAGTTCGCTGAAGTCGGTTGAAACTGTACACTCCCAATCTTTGGGATGTTCGGCACTTGCATCACTCGCTGCACAGATTGCTTCAAACTCGTTCCAAACTTGTCCATCCCATCGTACCCTAGCAGTCCATGGAGTCCCATCATCTGGGTCGTGGATCGCAACGATGAACTCAGTGCTATTCTCGATTGTATTCAATGGACCCCAAGTCAATTGAACAGGATCATTGACCTCAGAAATTTCAAACTCGATGGGGCCAGTCATATTCCCATCAGAACTTGTGATGGTAAGATTCCAACCAGTGGACAAGCCGGACCAATCTGAACTGGGAACGATTCGAAGAACATTCGATAGTACCGATACTGAGATGTGTGGATGGTCACCTTCGATTTCAAAATCTACAGCGTCACCATCTTCGTCCCAACCGAGGTCAGAAAGTGGAACTTCTAGAGGTGTATCTTCAACCAATGTAATCCTCGTCAGATTCAGGCGTGGTACATCAGGAATCGATTCAACGTCGACATCAAACGTAGCCAAAACAGGTTCACTTGTACCGTCCCCAACCCATACATTGACCGTTGTTGTTCCATGCCAATTGAGTTGAGGGGAAATCGCTAGATTATCTGCTGTCCATGACAAATCCAAGCCCCCCTCTGTGGATGCATTGGTGATGGTTGCATTCATGCCCTCTGGGTCTTCAAAATGCGAGGTGATGACCACGGCCGCTTGTCCGCTATCTTCTGCAATACTTAGAGATGGAATTGCACTAATTTGGACAACTGAATCATCGACGGGAACGACACTTGCACTCAAATTGAATTGCATTGAAAAATTAAGGTCATAACGATCGAAAATCGTCAAATTAAGAGTCTCAGTCCCTGACCATTCTGGCTCACCTGTATGCTCGCATGTGATTGAATTCGCCTCAAGGTAACAATGCATTTGGTTCGTACTTGGCAAATGGGGAAGCATCTGCACAATCAAAGTTGTACCATCGGGATCGATGACAATATCGGAGTATGGCATACTTGTCTTGCTGTGCTGCGGAACTTCAATTACAGGCTGCGGTGTAATCTTGACTGGTTCCTGATTTTCTCTGAAGAAATCGAGTTCCAGATAGGATGGCATTCCATACCAATCCACATCGATCCGAAGTGATCTATTTCCGGGTGGGACGCCTTCTGTCGACACTTCACAATCGGTACCTGATGATGTGCCATTTTGAATCGAGGCAGTGAACGAACCTGTAGCATTAATTCCATATGTCTCGTAATCCATAGGGTCCCACCAATCGCCCCCTTCCGTGATTGTGCAAAGCACGGTTGTACCCATCGGAAGGGCACCATTCCGATGGGTTAGCTGTGTACTCGCTGAAACCACTCGCCCCGAGAGACCTTCCATCTCATTAACATCTGATGAATTTGCAGTCATTGACATGAATTTCGCCCCATCCAAGTCCTCGTAGATGTAGGCCCCTGAATCGGATGGACTCTGCCAATTTACCTCGCGGTTAGTTGCGTTTAGCCATTGTGTGTGATCTCCTTTGAGCATGAGATCCAGATAGGGTACAATGTGTTCAATCGCATGAGTTTGTTGTTCTTCCCGGGAGATGGTCGCAGAACCGTCATTCCAACCTTCAAAGAAACCGTGTTCATCCTTGTATTGAAGATGGTTTGCCCCAACTACCGACATGTAATGCCAAGGGATTTGATGCTCATCTAACCAAACGTCCACATTGGTATCTGCCTTTGCCATATTGTCCAATGTACCGGTAAGGTACAGCCCCATTCCTGGTTCGGGCGAACGACCCAATTCGCCATCTTGGATATCGGTGTTGGCATCCTCAAGACCTAGGCCAATCAGTGCCACAGGTGGGGGATTGGTGATGTACGGTTTCCATGCTCCAGTCATTAGCAGTTGACATTGAGCCGCTTGCTTGGCACCCAATCCGTGGCCACCAATTCCCCAATAATTGAGATTGATTGCATCCCGCATATTTGGAGGGTCGCCATCCAAACTACCATTCTGGTTGTTGTACTGTAATCTAAACCACAGATTCAAAATTGAGGCGCATTGTGAACCGGTTTCAAGCGCATTCCAATCAGGGGGGAGGACCACAGTGATGTATCCGGCTGTCGCCATTTGCTTCCCAACCCAGTCATACTGATCATTTGCTTCCCCTTCTCCACCAATCCAGATTAGGAGAGGGTATGGCCCAGAGGCATTGTCGATTGGTTGACCCAAACCCGACTCATTCGCAGGGTAGTATATCTGCGCGAAATGAGTGCTATTCTCAGCGCCTAAGAAAACATAAGTTTGCCAACCCGCCGGGTAAGTGCCTGTTTGTTCTGAATCGCTAAAATCTTCAGAAGCGCTTGACATTGCAGAAAGAGGAGAAATGAGCAAGAGGGCGGAAAGGACCAGCGCTGCACGGAACGTTGCCATCAGCCGTTGAGACAGCGTTGGGCACTTCAAAGCGACGCAAAGCAGTTCAATCCGCCCGTAGGGCGGATTCCATCGCATGTAATCGAGTCATTGTAAGTCCCAAACCTGGAAGCAAATGGGCCGCTTCGGGACTGAAGATTCGAGCCCATGCCTCGAGATGTTGGGCGACAAGTAACCACCTTGCATCGAGTTGTAAACCAGATTCTGTTGGTTCTACAATCAATCCGACTTCTTTGGAATTGTATGATGAAAGCAAATGCAGGTCGCAATCCGTGGTACGATTGGATTCTAACACCCCTGGCTTTGTATCAAAATCGACGAAAAGCCTCATCCCAATATTGTCGACCACTTGATCTCCAGAAACCAAATTCTGAACCCAAGGACCACGTTTGTCCAATGGGCGGCGACCCTCGATGGACCAAATTGAACCGCCCGCATTCGACCATGCGGTTGCGCATGAACGAGCAGAACCTCCGCCCCCCACCATGCAGAGGAGTGGTGATTCGACACCTGTCAATTCAAAGTCGAACCCGAAATGACGGGCGATGGCGACCAAACCGTGCCCATCGGTCCCGGCACAGTACCAATTTTTCCCATCCCAACGGAGCTGATTCACAGCCCCATTCTCCAGACTGTCATCGATTGGATGTACACCAGAGCGTGTCGATAACAGGTGCTTCAGTGGACTGGTGAGGGAGATCCAAGATTCACGCTCACCACGACGAATTTTGATGCGTTCTTCGGCGCGATGAAATAGCGTTTCTCCATGAGGAACATAACTGGAATCAGCGGTTTTTACTTCAGACATTACCGTAGATGCAACACGATGAAGTTTGGAATGTGAAGAAGGTGTAGATGGAACACCATAGAGGCGGTTTGACAGGTCGGTTCTCTGACGGTTTTTCTTCACCCAAGCCCAAGCCATCGGTGATGTCACATCGTCCGATTCCAACAGATTGATTTCTTCTAATTGAACCTCAAGACCTGCTTGTTTCAGATGGGTCGCCGTCAATACGGCTAGAACCGGCGAAAGCGAATGCTGAATCGGCTTTCCAGCAACAGCATATCTAATTTGCATGCGACCTCATAAGTCCGTATCCCCCATACTTCACAAACCAACCGGATGCGCACCTACGGTGCGCCAAATCCGTGAATGCTTGAATACCGGGAGCGTTGCAGCCTATACATGGCCACTGATCTGGAGATTGCTCGTGCGGCGTCACCAGCCCCCATTGAAGAGATTGCATGGAAACTGGGCATAGGGATGGAAGAACTTGTTCCCATGGGGCAAGGAATGGCCAAAATCACATGGGATGGACTGAAATCGAGGTTCGATTTACCACGTGGTTCTCTCATCTTAATCACAAGTGTAAACCCCACACCATTTGGTGAAGGGAAAACGGTCACTACAATCGGATTGACACAAGCCCTGAATCGGATTGGACAAAATGCCACTTGTACCATTCGAGAACCCAGTATGGGTCCCGTATTCGGTATCAAAGGAGGTGCTGCTGGAGGTGGACATAGCCAAGTACTGCCAATGGAGGCAATCAATCTGCATTTCACCGGAGATTTGCATGCCGTAACCAGTGCACACAATCTCTGTTCAGCAATGCTCGATAACCACATCTATTTTGGAAACGAATGTGACATCGACACCAATCGAATCCTCTGGCCACGTGTCATCGACATGAATGATCGCTCTCTTCGCAATATCGCAATCGGTTTGGGTGGACCAAAAAATGGTGTAGCTAGAGAAGACAGGTTCGATATTACTGCGGCATCCGAGGTCATGGCCATCCTTGCGCTGGCATCCGACTACGCCGACCTACGACATCGACTTGGAGAAATTGTCGTCGCGGAAAGTCGTTCAGGGTTCCCAATCAAGGCTGATGATATTGGGGCTGCAGGCCCCATGGCCTTGTTGCTCCGAGAAGCCTTCTTACCAAATCTTGTGCAAACCATCGAGCGAGATCCCGCCTTCATTCACGCTGGTCCATTCGCCAATATCGCTCATGGAAATTCCAGTGTCATCGCTGACCGAATCGCTCTAGGTGTCGCTGATTATGTCGTCACCGAAGCAGGATTTGGTGCAGACATGGGTGCTGAGAAAATGTTGCACATCAAAACGGCAGCGAGTGGCGTAGCGCCAGATTGTGTCGTCGTGAATGTTACCGTTCGAAGTATGAAGTTGCATGGTGGTGGATTTTCATCGGGCGGGGGTAAACGCCCGCGGCAAGAAGAAATCGCCACGGAAAATGTCGAGGCAGTTCAAGCAGGTGCCAGTACGAATTTGGCGAGACACATCCGCAATATGTCTCGATTCGGAGTTCCAGTAATCGCCAGTGTGAACGTTTTCCCAACAGATACAGATGCTGAAATTGAGGCTCTGTTAGAGGAAGCGCGCAAAGCAGGTGCATCGAGCGCTGTTGTGACGCGAGTTCATTCGGATGGAGGAGAAGGAGGTGCTGATTTGGCACGTGCTGTCGTGTCGGCTTGCCAATCGCATATCGCTGAAGGGCGTCCCTTTGAACCTCTATTTGCACCCAACGCTCCTTTGGAAGAAAAAATCTTGCGAATCGCAACCAATGTTTACGGTGCAGCCAGCATTGATCTTTCACCGAAAGCCATGAAGGAACTCAAAATCCTACAGAACTGGGGCTATGGGAATCTGGCTGTATGCATGGCAAAAACCCAATATTCATTTTCGCATGAGATGAAGGAATTAGGTGCGCCAAGTGGATTTACACTACCCATTCGAGAACTTCGCTTGAACGCCGGGGCAGGATTCATTGTCGCAATTTGTGGGACCATGATGACAATGCCTGGCCTACCTCGCATCCCGGCTGGAGAAAATATGGACATGGATGAAGATGGAAATCTCCTCGGCATGTTCGGTTGAGGTGATTGAGTGCGCGCTGGAATCTTTCTTGCCTTGCTGTTCGTATTGGCACCGTTGTCCGGATGTTTAGGTCCCGATGAACCTGATTACTCCGGTTTTGAAGGTTGTACGGATGACAGTGTGGATGAGGAATGCGAAATCGAAATTGTTGATGAGAATGTGACCGCGAATGAGACTGTGGTCGACATTGGGACATACGAAAATCAGACGCTTCCGCTGATTCAGGGTCAGGCACGAAGTATGAATGGATCTTGGGCCAATTGGTCTAGTGATTCATTGTTCAATGAAAGCGAAAAGTGGGTACTGATTCAATTCGCTGCAACAGATTGTGGACACTGCTGGAACGGAGCGGAACTGATGAGCCAATTACATGAAAACTACAGTGACCAAGTCACATTCGTTTCGTTTATCATCAATTTCTCCTGGTCGAATTCAAGTTTAGAAGAAATTGCAGCATTCCAAGATGAGGCGAACTTAACAGGGTGCAATAATGACAGAAACAATTGCAATGAACGCCCAGGTTCTCCACACAATTGGACCTATTTTGACGACCGAGATTTATACTGGTTGGCACAATTCCACATGACTGGAACTCCATCTTACGTTTTGATCCAACCGGATGGTGTAGTGGGATGGCATACCAAGCAAAGAAATGAATCGATTCAAGATGGGATGTCCAATCTGTTCACTACCACAGGTGCATGAAATGCAGCAAATCAAGCGAATTGAGGAGGGTGTTCGCCTTCGTGTGCAGCACGAAGATGACTTGTGGACACTGGCACAAATCGTTCGCCCTGGCTGCCAAGTAGGCATGATGGGATTCAGGCGTGACCAAAGTACGGGCACACAGGAATCCGGCCGAGCCAAGGCCGCCGACAGGAAAGCGGTGTGGATTGTACTAGATGCTGAATCAACAGAATTTCAGCCTTTTACAGACAACCTT
>CALCEF010000132.1 GCA_937901365.1 uncultured euryarchaeote
CCAAAACTTGCTGTACCACCCCTGCCCGGTGTCGCGGGCGGACTTCCGCAAGGACTTCCACCAACACCAGCAGCGCTACCAGAAGGTTTGCCACCAGAACCTACACAGAATGGGCCACCGCTTCCACCAGGTGGCCTTCCACCGGGTTGGACGATGGAACAATGGAAGCACTACGGTCAGGAGTATCTTGAGCGCACAGGTCAAGCATGAACGGTGCCCGTAGGGCTCCGTTCAGTTCAAGAAGGCTCCACATCTCGCACAAACATGGCATCATCCATCGTACTCTTCGGTCCCCCTGGGGCTGGAAAAGGAACTCAAGCAGGTAATATCGTTCGGCTGACGGGCAAGCCACAGATATCCACAGGAGACATGCTGCGTGCTGCATTGGCCGCTGGGACCGCTTTGGGATTGGAAGCCAAAGGATACATGGAAGCCGGACAACTCGTCCCCGATGAAGTCATCATCGGATTGATCGAAGAGAGGCTCACCGAACCCGATGCATCAGATGGTGTTTTGTTCGATGGTTTTCCTCGAACCATAGCTCAGGCCGAAGCACTTTCAGAAATTGCTGACGTTAGTGTTGTCATCGCAATCGAAGTGCCTGACAGCCGAATCGTCGAGAGGATTTGTGGACGGTATACTTGTGGCAACTGTTCGGCAGTCTACCATGATTCATTCAATCCTACAGCCGTTGAAGGAGTATGCGACAATTGCGGCCACACTGAAATGAAGCGGAGGGCCGATGACAATGAGGAAACAGTCCTCTCACGCCTTTCCGCTTACCATACCCAAACCGCACCTCTAGCGAGTTGGTATGATGAACGAAATTTATTGGTTAACATCAATGGCGATCAAGATATTGACCTCGTCGGCGGGGAAATTGCAGCAGTGATCGTTTTCGATTTGTGAGTGTTAAACATGGCACGTGGAAAACGAGGTCGAATTCGCGCCCCTGCCTTGCGGCGACAGCGCGCGATTAGAGCATCGGAACACCTATCTTCCATCCTCCAGACACCTTGGTCACATTCAGAATCAACAGTTAATGAGGCCGCCATTCAGTTGTGGAGAATAGGCAAAAGACACCGAATAGGCCTCCCTTCAAGCACACGTGTTTGGATTTGCCGCGGTTGCCAAGCCCCGCTTCGCCCCGGTGTCACTGCGCGAATTAGAATTCGACGTGGGCGACGAATCACGACGTGCAACCAATGTGGTAGAATCTCACGGCGTGGCCCGGATTTCCCACACGAGGTGGTCGAATGAGCAAAGTTCCCGACAGTATTCGCCGCATGGCGCATGATCGAAATTTCAAGGTCACATTGCGCATCGGTCGTTCGGGATTAACCGATGCCATGTTTGAAGAATTGGACGCACAGTTACGCAGTCGAAAAGTGGTCAAGGTCAAAATGAACAAGGGATTGGTCGAAGAGCGCAGTGAACGCCAAACCGTGTTCGAAGAAATCGCAACCCGTGTCAATGCAATTCTCGTTGACGCAAGAGGAAACGTCGCTATTTATTGGCGCTCATGATTCGCATCTTTCCCTCGCGCGCGAGCGTATGTGTTGAAGAATCGTCTCGTGCCGCCCCCCTCTGATGTCTGCCATCCCTCCCTCTTGGTTCCAGAGTATTCTCGGCGCTCTCATCCTTGCACTGTTGGTCGCCATTGCGATTCGTTGGGTCAAATTGCCTTACACCATCGCCCTGGTGATCGTCGGATTGTTTGTGGGTTGGTTGGGCGAGTATTGGATGCCTGAGGACATTGAACTAACTGGGCTGTTGACCGCGGAGACGATTTTCTTCCTCTTGTTACCACCATTATTGTTTGAAGGCGCCAGTGCGATGCATGTACAGAAATTGAAACAGAATTGGCGCCCGATTACGCTACTCGCCATTCCAGGTGTACTTCTGAACACTCTCATCATCGGCTTCATCTGCTGGAAGTTGGTTTGGGCTGACGTCGAGAACGGTTTCCTGTATGGTCTTCTCCTGGGTTCTATTCTCGCTGCAACGGATCCGGTGAGTGTTCTCGCTTTGGTCAAAACGCTTGGTGCCCCCAAACGATTGTCCGTTCTAATCGAGGGCGAGTCATTGTTCAACGACGGTACTGCCATCGTCTTGTTCAACATCATCCTAGCAACCACGCTCGCGGTTGTTTCAGGAGTAGATGTTGCATTGATGTCGATCTTCACCGCGGGTCTGAGTGAATTCATCATCGTGGTATTCGTCGGAGCCATCGCCGGTTTGCTCTGCGGGCTGTTGGCCAATTGGTTGTTACATCAATCAGATGATCACCTCGTCGAAATTGCCATTACATTGGCACTGGCATTTGGCGCCTTCCTCTTGGCCGAAATGTTGCATGGAAGCGGCGTCATCAGTGTCGTCGTCGCCGGATTATTGGTCGGAAACCACGGTGTGAAAGAAGGGATGACCGCTACGGCTAGAATCGGAATGCACCACTTTTGGGAAGTGTTGGCATTCTTGGTCAACAGCGTCTTGTTCTTGCTCATCGGATATGAGTTGCAAGCCGTCTTTGCTTGGGATGCACATGTTCTGCATCTTGCAGCCGTTGGAATTGGCGCAGCATTGGTGGCTCGTTTGGTCGTCTTCCCATTGACAGCTCTCGCCAATATTCAGAACCCCAACCCAGTATCGAGTCGCTGGCAAGTTGCCATGTGGTGGGGTGGGCTGCGTGGCAGCATCCCACTCGCACTTTTGCTACTCATCTCTCACGTTGTAAATCACCCACCTGAGTTTTCATATCTGGGTGAAACCATCTCGGGAGGCGATGAGATGAGGGCTACACTTTCACCGATTTACGATGATATGCTCATCATCGCATTCAGTGTAGTTTTGTTCTCGTTGATATTCCAGGGTTTGACGATTCGACCGATGCTGCAACGACTTGGGATCAGCGGTGCACCTGCCGAAGCCGAGTTGCGTTACGAAGTCGCACTGGCAGAAGTCATCGGTAGTCGAGCAGCCCTCCGCCGCCTCAGTTCCCTCCACACCCAGGGCCTCATCAGTGATGATGATCAGTCCACACTGGCGGAACCATACCGTGTTCGTGTCAAAGAAAGCGAGGCGAAAATCGTGCAATTATCGGAAGAGAATATCGTACATTGTGCACGAGTTGAACGCGCTCGCCGTGACCTCATCACCACACAGATTCAAGCATTGCTTGATGCCGAACGAACAGGCACCATTTCATCGGTCGTTGTCAGTGAGGTTTTGCACAAGCTCGACAAGGCACTAGGTGAGAGTGAATTCAAGCAAGAGGAGATTCAGGATTCCGCACGAACGGAAGATCACATCGACACGATTGTTGAAGACGAAGTATCTGAGGCCTTGATTCCTGAATCAACGGAATCGGTCGTTGGTCCCCCTACTATTTCCGAAGAAGAATGATTGGATATTAGGTGAAAAACGAATATTCTGAGTGGGCATATTCAAGAGCCAATTTTATCTCGGAGTGTTATGGAACCTAGAGTTTGGGTACTGATTGTATTCGTCGCCGCGTTTGCATTGATTCTTTCTGAGAAGGTGCATCGAACGATCGCCGCTTGGTTTGGCTGTGTTTGCATGCTGTTCTTGGGCATCGCCATGGGTGTGTTCCACAAGTGCGAAACCGTTGCCAGCGAGGCGGGAGGTCACGGTATTTTTGCCAAGTTCGGAGGCGGCGGCACCGTCGACATCTGTCACCATACCCTTGAAGGGATGATGTTACACTGGATTCATTTCGATGTCATCGGCCTGCTATTGGGGATGATGATTTTTGCAGCCCTGCTTGAAGTCTCAGGATTCTTTGAGTATGTTACCATCAAGGCCACCAAACTATCGGGTGGAGATCCATGGAAATTGGTTGTCTATCTAGGTACATTCACCACTCTCCTTTCCTTGGTCATCGACAATGTCACAGCGATTATTATCATCGCACCTGTGACGCTCAGAATTTGTCAGAAATTGGAAATTAATCCGATACCTCCACTCCTTGCCGAAGCGATTCTCTCGGATACAGGTGGTGTGGCATCTATGGTGGGAGACCCCCCCAATGTCATGATTGCAAGTCAGGCCAGCGGCATGGATGAACTGGCCGATTTGTTTGGATTCAATGGCTTCTTACTCCGCTTGGGAATTCTGACATTCATCGCTTGGATTGCCACATTGGGTTACCTTCGCTACTATTACAGAGAATGGCGGGAATCCACGCCAGCCCATGTTGAATCAATCTTGGAAGAAGATGAGTGGGATTGTATCGAGCATCCAATGTTGATGAAGACCACACTTTGGATTCTTGGTGCCACAGTTGTCATGTTCTCCGCAACTGAATTTTTGCACCTCCATATTGAGATTCACGCGTTGGCGCTCGGTGGTGCAGGTGTAGCGTTAATCGCAGCGTATCCGAATCCTGAGCACGAAGATTTGCCAAGACACGGGCTGATGCATGCGGTGAGTGAGAAGGTTGAGTGGCACGCCCTCCTCTTCTTCGCTGGATTGTTTATTTTGGTCGGTGCGATGGGCAACGTTGGATATCTCAACGAACTAGCAAATTGGATCTTCGACAATTTCGGTTCTGATCAAGTGATGCTTGCAGTCGCCATCATTTGGGTCTCTGCCCTCGCCAGTGCCATCATTGACAATATCCCCTTCACTGCAGCGATGATTCCAGTGATTGTAGCAATCGGTGAAGCCGACCCCAGCGTCGACATGGCACCGCTATTCTGGGCACTTGCAATGGGTGCTGGGTTCGGTGGAAATGCGACGCCAATTGGCTCCAGTGCTAACGTCATGACCGTCTCGATTAGTGAGCGTGGACCGAATCCAATTACGACCAAGGAATGGATGAGAGTTGGTTTCCCTGTCATGATCATTACCTGTGTTGTGGCCACGATTTTCATGATTATATTCCACGGAACACTCTACAGTTCCTGAGCATCGTAGGCTACACCGTTTGGCGGCAGCATCAAAACGGTCCGCGTCCCCAAGCGGTCCATGCAGGAGTGCGATGCTTGCGGCTTACTCTTCGGAGGGGGCGAAGAATGCCCTGCCTGTGGGAGTCGAGTTTCGCATACTGCATCAGAAGATATCGATGATGGGCGAGGTGGCCGACCATCGGGTCCCTTGCCCGGTGGTTCAGCTTTAGATGAGGCGAAAGAAGGAATCGAAGGTTTGGATCTCAGTATATCCACCAGTCAACCCTCACAAGCATCATCATTACCATTCCATGTTGGAGGCAAGGGAACAATGGCTTCCTCACTGCCCTTTGGTGTCGGTGCTCCCGCAGGAGCTACCATGGAAAGAGAAGAGGATGTATCAATCGAATCTGAATCGTCAATCGAAGAAACTGTGCCTGAAACAACTTCCCAAGAAGAAGACCCTTGGGCACTACCTCCTGAAAATTCAGCACCCTTACTCGAGGCTACACCTAGTAGCCAAGCAGATGATTCCGAAGCTCCTGTGGTGGTCTTGAAAGCCCGTGCAGTCGCATCTGAAGAAGAGCAACTTTCCGAATCTCCAGTTTTCGTTGAAAACGCATTTGAAATCAATGCTGCCACCTTCGATGCTGAACACGTTTATGCTGTCGAAGAAGATGTGGTCATCCATGACTTTGGTGATGAATTGCAAGTATCAGAAATCGTTGTCAATTTCGATGAACTCGTAGATCCTGCCGAGCAGACCATACGCTTTGATCCAGAGATGCTATCTGAAGGTGAGCCTGAACTTCTACCTGCTCGCGCCCTGCCGATCGATGATGGCGGAGACGTCAACATCGCTGGCCATTCAATCGCTGCGTTCGAGGCGCTCGGAGAAGGTCGTTGGAAAGATGCAGCAGATGGATTCCGGTTCGTTTGTAATGCTCTACCTGGTGATTCAGCTGCGCTCAATGATTTCGGACTATCGCTGCTGCAATTGGCAATCGAAGTCCACGAGACCACACCGACTGCAACGCCTGCTGAAGAACCACATTTCGAGGCTGCTGTATTGGCGCTTAGACAAGCAGCACAACAAGACAAGCACAATCCAACAATCCTCTACAATTTGGCCACCTGTCTGGCTACCTGTGGCCGTCACGGGGTTGCAAACCGAATTTGGGACGCGACAATTTCGTTGTCTCCGGAAGATGCTGCACCGTTGAACGGCAAGGCTGTTTCACTCATTGCGATGGACGAATTGGATGCCGCTTCCAGCCTATTGATGAGGGCCAGAGACATCGCCCCATCCGAAGCGGTAATCTTACGCAATTTGAGGCGTCTTCGACCCACTGTTTGATTCATAACTTCTCAATAATCGCTGAAATAGTTAGAAAGAACCGCCATTTCAGCGCGCGGTCCCCCATTTTTCGCACCCCTCGATTCCCGAACCCTTCATATATGGGAGGTTGGTCGGCGGGATGCTCAAAAGTGCACCCCGGTAGCCTTGACTATCGTGGGGAAGAGGTGGAGACCGTCCCGCCCTGCGGGGGTGACGGGGTGGTCAGAGAAACCAGAATCGACGTTTCTGGACACCAGAGGACTCACACAGATGTGAGTGTGGAAATTAATCATAAATTGATGCTACAACCTGACTGGGGGATGGCTCGGCTCGAGAGCTGATGAAGGTCGTGACAAGCTGCGATAATCTACGGGGAGGCGCATGAATGCCTTGGATCCGTAGGTCGCCTAATAGGACCTCCTGACGCAAGTCGTCATTCCCAAATATACCTGGGAAAGGGAACCCACCGAATTGAAGCATCTTAGTAGGTGGAGGAATAGAAATCAAATGAGATTCCGTGAGTAGTGGCGAACGAAAACGGAACAGAACAAACCGAATCCCCTTGGGAAACCTTGGGGAGATGTGGGGTTCGGATCGTCTATTGCCTAAATTCGTGAAGTAGAAGTCGACCTGGAATGGCGCACTACAGAGGGTGAAAGTCCCGTATACGTAGCGAACATGGCCAAGTGACGAATCCAGAGTAGCGTGCGTTGGATATCGCGCGTGAATGTGGGAGGCATAAACTTCCAATTCTAAATACTACTCGAGACCGATAGTTGACAAGTAGAGTGATCGAAAGCTGAAAAGTATCCTTGACGGGATGTGAAAAGTACCTGAAACCAGTTAGGAACAGGCTGAGTGGGCGTGAAAGCGATGATATGAGCAGCGTTCACTCGTGCGTTTCGAAAAATGCTCCTGGGAGTCTTGATCATTGGCAAGGTTAAGCAGTTGATCTGCGAAGCCGTAGGGAAACCGACAAGTCCGCAGCCCTTCGGGGTGAGGGACGAGATGTGCTCGTCTGAAGTCAATGGTGGAGAACCTGAAGCCCGTCGATCTATGCCTGGCCAGATTGAAGCCCGATGAAAATTGGGTGGAGGATCGAACCGTTGCTGATGTGCAAATCGCTCGGACGAGCTGGGTATAGGGGTGAAAGTCCAATCGAGATGGGCAATAGCAGGTTCCGCGCGAGACTACTCGTAGGTAGACCTCCGTGGAGATGGAATGTGATGTAGAGCACTGATTGGGTATTTAGGGGGAGCAATCCCTCGGTACGCTGTCAAACTCCAAAGTTGCATTCGTCGTAGAAGCGGGGAGTGAGCCACGGTGGGTAAGCTACCGTGACGAAAGGTGAAGAAACCAGCTCAGCGTTAAGGTCCCAAAATTTCAGTTAAGTGTTAATTACAAACGGCGTCCGTGGTCGAAGACAACCAGAAGGTGGGCTTAGAGGCAGCCATCCTTGAAAGAGTTCGTAACAGATCACTGGTCAAGCTTGCGGGCCCGAAAAATGGACGGGACTCAAACTGAATACCGATACGCTGACCCTCCGAAAGGAGATGGGGTAGCGCGGCGACGTGGTCGGGTAGAAGCTAGGTCGTGAGGTCTAGTGGACCGTCTACGTATGAGAATCCAGGGAAGAGTAGCAGCATAGTGCGGTGAGAATCCGCACCACCGAAGGGGCCAGGGTTCCTCGGCAATGTTCATCAGCCGAGGGTTAGCCGGTCCTAAGGACATCCTTAACCGAGATGTTCGAAAGGGAAATGCGTTAATATTCGTATGCCCCTCTGCAAATCTGGTAACGGCTCGGGCTAGTTCGTGCATTCCTGTCATGGGATGTCGAAGCGTTCTATAATCGATCGGAGAACCGTAACGGTGAGAAGATCGAGAAGGCGTGAGCAAAGACGAATGAGGCCAGGGTCCCGTGAAAAGCCGCAGAGGTGACCGTACCGAGAACTGACACAGGTGCCCCTGGGTGAGCAGCCTAAGGTGTGACGGGCAAAGTACCGCGAAGGAACTCGGCAAAATCGCTCTGTAACTTCGGGAGAAGGAGTGCCAGCTTAGAGATAAGCTGGTCGCAGTAACAAGGGGACTCCGACTGTTTAATAAAAACATAGCCGACTGCTAGTTCGAAAGGATGCGTATAGTCGGTGAATCCTGCTCAGTGCCGGTATCTGAAATTGGGTTTCAACCTAACGAAGGACCGGTAAACAGCGGGGGTAACTATGACCCTCTTAAGGTAGCGTAATACCTTGTCGCTTAATTGGCGACTTGCATGAATGGTCTAACGAGAGTCCTACTGTCCCCGCGGTTGGTCCGGCGAAATTGACATTACTGGCGCACAGTCCAGTACCTTCAGCCTGCAAGCGAAGACCCCGTAGAGCTTTACTGCAGCCTGTCGTTGTGTAGTGGCACTCCACGTGCTGCGTAGACGGGAGACATCGATCCATCAGGCGCCAGCCTGGTGGGGAGTCAAACAGAGAGACACCGTCCTTGAAGTGCAACTACACTTACTCTTAATGAGGACACCGATAGGTGGGCAGTTTGGGTGGGGCGCCACGCGCTCGAAAAGCTAACAAGCGTGCCCAAAGGTCAGCTTAGGTGGTTCAGTCTCCACCGCTAAATGTAAGGGTAAAAGCTGGCTTGACGTGGATCGGCACAATAACGATCGACGATGAGAAATCAGGG
>CALCEF010000133.1 GCA_937901365.1 uncultured euryarchaeote
GCTTTAGTCCTGCACAAAGTGGTGCGCTTCCTTTCGTATTGAACGAATCTAATGGGTTTGATGGCGGTTCAAAAAACCGCATTGGAATCGCCATGGTCGCCTTGCTTTTGCTTGGGTTCCCCGGCATGATGCCGGTCGGCGAGGTGGAAAATTGGGACTCCGGGCTCGATACTACAGATTGGCCGACCGAAGTTTCCTTTGCACCGGGTGAATCTGGAACACTGGAATTCCCCCTCAAAGTAATCGGCGTGAACCCAATCGACGTTGAATTTCAAGTCACGTTTACCGGTTTGGAGGCGATGGAGAATTGGAATGCCTGCGGTGAACAAATCCTCGATATGATCGCCAACTGTAAATTCGAAGAAATCAATCCTCTGTCTGAGCAATCCTACGTGATTGAATATGATGTGTGGGATGCAGATTTGCAATCGACCACTCCCTTCACCATGAATCTGTACTGGTTTGAGAACCTTGAACCACAGACCCATTCGGTCCTATTCACACCATCCAATCGCCCTGCACCAGCTGCACAGCAATGGACATGGGATGGAGATTGGGACAACCCTCAATATTGCATCGAAATCCTTCTCGCAGAAGAGCTGTCGGGGAATTTATCCGTTGTTTCTTCTCAATTCTCATTTTCTGGAGAACCGATATTGCCACTACTATCTGGTGAGAATCAAACCGTTTGTATCGATGGCGTGTATGGTTCTGCGCACACCCTTTGGCCATCATTGGTTGGCAACACCATGGAAGCTCCAATACTAAGGGCAACGATGGACGATGGATCAATTTTCAACTGGCGAATGGATATCACAGGTCAGCATCTGCAGATGTTTGCAGGCTCATATCCAGCTTCGAGTTTGTTCCATTATCCTACAATGGGGACTGTCGTGGATACATTCCTCATGCTAATCGATGAGGGCGAACCGACTCAATGCCCCATTTCATCTCCCTCAATAAATCAAAATGTGAATTGGCAAACTACAGATGAGAATGGGACTTGGATTTGGAATTTATCTGAAATCCCTCAAGGGATATATTCGCCCAATAATCCACATTACAACAACGGTACTATCATCTTACCAGAGGAGGGGACTTTGGTAATCTGCCGATTTGGAGGGATCTTTGATTATCTCCATCTACAGCCTTATGCTATGGCTGAACTGAATCCAGCTCCGGCATCGATTACCACATACGAAGGCATGGTTTTCCTCCCTCATTCTTCGCCCATAAAGAACCATGGAAATCAATCTGTATTCATTGAGGTGCAGCAAGCAACATTCGGAGGCCAATCAAATATGAGCCTAAGCTCATTTACGTTGCAGCCAGGCGAGCAATGGTCGCTCGAAACCGAATCATTGCTGGAGCATGTGGGCAATGGATTTGAACCGTATTTTTGGCTTGAACCAGCATCTGAACACTGGGTTCTTCACTTTGTCAGTCATTGCAACAATCCCGAAGGATGTGGTGTATGATGCGTGTTGCAGTTCTTGGAGTAGGGGCAATTGGTGGTTTAGTCGCATCCCGCCTTGCCCGCGCAGGATGCGAAGTACTACTATGTGCGCGTGGAGAAACAGCACAGGCCCTAGAAGCAGTCGGCCTCCTCCTCGACACACCAGACGGCCGTACGATTGCATTGGCACCAGATCGATGGACAGTTTTCGATACCAATGAACCAGAATTCCCAGTCGAACTTCAAGGGTGGGCTGATTATGCAATTCTCTGTGGGAAAAGCTACGACGTCCCAAAACTCTGCAAAATTGCAGACACCGTCCTTTCACTGAATGGAATTGCCATGTGTATTTCCAATGGAATTGGTCACATGGAAAAGTTAGCAAATTTCGTCGGCAAACACCGTGTTCTTGGAGCATCAACAACACATGGCGCAATCCGAATCGGTCCTGGAGAGGTTCGTTGGACAAGTCGTGGTGCAATCAAGATGGGTGGTTTCGTAGGGAGCGACCTTGAACCAGTTGAACCCCGTGTCGATAGCCTGATGTCTGCATTAGATGAAGCCGGGTTGAACCCCATTTGGTCGGAAGAGATTAACAAGACCATCTGGACCAAATTATTGCTTAACGTCGCGATTAATCCAGTTTGTGCGATTGCAGGTGTACTAAATGGAGAGATGTTACTACATCCTCAACTGTTTGAAACAGGTCTGGCAGCGATGGAGGAGGCCTCTCGGATAGCAACCGCAGAGGGGGTCGACCTGACAGATTTCGATCTCGCCCAATCGTTAGAGGACCTCTGCCGTGCCACCGCCGATAATCGCGTAAGCATGCTGCAGGATATTATGGCTGGAAGGGAAACTGAAATTGATTCTATTTGTGGAGAAGTTGTGAAGCGAGGTGAAGCCTTGGGGATCCCCACACCTCGAAATCAGACATTACATGCCCTTGTCAAGGGAATCGAACAGAGTACACGTGGTTATTCACAATCAAGATTGTAATGCAATCCTACGTTTTCTTTGCGATTGATTGCAGCACTCGTGACCAATCGGGATACATGAATCATATTTCGCAATTCAACAATCTCTTGTGTGGGTAGACATCCTCTCCAAATCCTGTCAACTTCTTGGCGAAGAAATTCCAATCGGCGCTGAGCCCTTTGCAACCTTGCATCTCGTTTTACCAGTCCGACATCATCCGTCATGGTAGATTGTAGTGCGATTCTGTCACTTCTCAGGGGGGCATGTTCAATCAGCGTTGACAATCCATCTGCTCGCCATTCCGGTAGGGTGATTTCATTTTCAGAAGGAGATATATTTTCGATCACATGTTCTGCGCATCTATTGGAAAAAACAACGGCCTCTAATAGGCTGTTTGACGCCAATCGATTGGCCCCATGTAGACCGGTACATGCAACTTCACCGATCGCATATAGACCAGGGTATTGAATCTCATTTGAACAAGTTGGGCACTGCCTCGCTAATCCATTTTCATCGACAGAAATTCCACCGACCATGTAATGGGCGGCAGGGGCAACCGGTAGCGGGGCTCCTCCGAGTTCCAAACCGTGGTTTTGGAGCCTTGCTTGGATGGTTGGAAACCTCTCTTGTATCTCTTTTTTATCGAGGTGAGACGTCACCAACCACACACAATTTTCACCGGTTTTTTTCATTTCTTGATCTGTTGCCCGAGCAACGATATCACGTGTGGCCAATGAACCTCTGGAATCATGGTTGAGCATGAAGGAGTGGGGGCCTGGCTCGCCACCGATTAAACTCCAATTTGCTATATTTTCTGATGTCATCAGTATGGCTCCATGACCTCTCAGCGCCTCGGAAATGAGAAATGGCCTCTCTCCAGAAAGAGCGAGTGCTGTAGGGTGAAATTGAACAAATTCCAGGTCTCTGACCTTTGCTCCAGCACGGTGAGCCATTGCAATTCCATCGCCCGTTGCAACCGAAGGGTTCGTGGTTTGGTGATAGATTTGGCCCGCACCTCCCGCTGCGATGATGATTGCTTGAGCGGGAATGGTTTCTACAACCCCTTCTGGTGTAAGTACCCAAATACCTGAAATTTGCTTTATTTCTGCCGTTTTTTCCTTCAGAATGAGGTCTACTGCCATGTGTGATTCTAGCAATTCAAGGTTTGGAGATGCACGGGCTTCCACGATTAGCGCACGTTCAATTTCAGCTCCGGTTGCATCCTTTGAGTGTAGAATCCGCCGAGATGAGTGCCCTCCCTCAATGGTCAAATCAAATCCATCCTTGTTTGAATCAAATTGAACGCCTGATGCGATTAAATCGTCGATACGATCGGATGCTTCTCGAACGACCATCTCTACAATTTCCGGGTCACTGAGGCCACAACCTGCTTCGATTGTATCTTTGATATGTGCCTCGTAATCGGTTTTTGACATCGCGGCTGCAATGCCACCTTGGGCCCAATTGGTCGATGAATCGGATAGATTTTTTTTTGTCACCACCAATGTGGATAATCCGGCTCTGGCACATCGGGTCGCAACAAACAAGCCAGCGATTCCCGAACCGACAACAACGACATCTGCCACCGTGCACCCTCTCCTTATCCGGTGGTCGACATTTCTGCATTCAACGTTATCCTCTCCGGGGGTACCCGTCGATAGTCATAATACTCGTCCGGTATACAATGAAGGTAATGGGTCGGGTTAAGCATATCGCGAAACTCGCTGCCGGCCTGTTTCTCACCGTCCTCACTTTGTGGAATGTTTTCTACGGCTTCTACAAGATGGGTGACAAAACGATGCACAAACTCGTCTT
>CALCEF010000134.1 GCA_937901365.1 uncultured euryarchaeote
ACGGGTTCACGCATAGGGGTGTGTCGTTGACGTTCCATCAGGAATCAGAACCTCTCGGCACAGGAGGTGCACTGTGGAATGCAATTGATCTCTTGGAGGACGAATTCATTCTCCTGTGGGGGGATGATTTCCATCCAATCGACTACAACTCAATCGTCGCCCTCCATAGGCAGAAAGGGGCACCCATGACAATGACGGTGACCGAATCACATGAATCGATGAATCTGCATCACCAAGATGGCCAAGTTATCGCTTACGACAAAGCGGAACCAAAGTCGGATTTCAACGGATATGAGGCTGGAACCAGCATCGTCAACAAATCCGTGGTCAAAACACATGGGATGGACGGTAAATGGAGCTGGGAAGAGACCGTGTATCCGGCATTGTCAGGACAAATCACCGCCCATGTAGACAACACAGCCTTCTGGGACATGGGGACTCCAGAACGCTTGTCATTGTTCGAGGATTTCCTCAAGCAAGGCGGGCCCTGAAGAGATTACAACATCCACATTGGGGAGAACTTCCGAGTTCTCGACAAGAACGAGAATCATTCCACCAAAGCCACCCCCCATCATGCGTGCGCCGAGCACGCCTTCGGTAGATTGGAGTGCTTCCACCTGGACATCCACCTCTGGTAGACTGACACCCAGTGAACGTAGGGATGCGTGGGATTGGTTCAGCAATTGGCCCAATTCTTGTGGCGATGCAGCAATTGCCTTTCGGACTCTTTCATTTTCTTCTGCGACGTGAATTTCTTGGTATTGATTTCCTTCACTGTATGAGGTTGAGGACAAGTCTCTGTGAATGCCCGAATCCACCAACTTGAATATCCAATTCTCAGGGATCTCGATTGATTGAACAGAGTGATTAGAGAAATCGATGAGGCTTACACATCCCTCTTTGGCATACATCATGGCCATTTGATCCAACAATCCGCAGGGTGTTTTCAGTACCTCATGTTCGATTCGTTGTGCTTCCTTACAGGCTTCAAGAGGTTCGATTGAGCCACGCGCACAAAGCACCACTGCAAGACATAGTGCTGCGGATGAGGACATGCCTTGGCCGATTGGAATCTCACTTGAGATCTCAAGTTTGGCAGGTCCACCACCAGCGGCCTTCCAAAGTTGGATTACGGTTGCATCACCAGAGTATCCTTCGTCTTGTTCAATCGCATCGAGGATAAGCGTCTTGTCAATGGCGAATGGAAGCGACAGACCCCCTGCGTAATCGGTAT
>CALCEF010000135.1 GCA_937901365.1 uncultured euryarchaeote
TTCAGCTCCCACGTCTAATATCGGAACACCCTCTAACTGCTTCACTTGTTCAGGGTCTCGACCCAATACAGAAAATAAATCTCCCAACAGTGCACGCAAACCAATTTCATCGGACAGTATCACTTTGATTTTTGCAAGTGTTCGCCAGTTATCGGGATGTGTGAAATCGTGCAATAGTGCTTGACGCGCATTCTGTTCAGCCCATCCGATGTTCTCATTCGTACGTTCTACATCAGATTCAGCGAGTTTCAAAAATTTCAGGGCTTGAGATCGATGCCGATCTCCTAAACTGCGACGTGGGTGCTGTAGACTGACAGCTATTCCCTCTACCAAGATAATCACCTATTGCACTGAAGTGTATGGCGCAGGATCAATTTCAGGCGGCAATGTAGCATCATAACCAATTTTTGATGTTGTACCATCTTCGTTACGAGATGGATCGAGACTGCTACCCTTTTGTCCAGAGAGGATGATTGTATCTCGATCGGGTTGCCAACGAGTCATCAATGCCCATTCAACTCTGACCGGATCGCTGACATCAATATCTCGGTTGACAATGGTGACTGATTTCATACTGCGGTGGCCATTCAGGGCTGCTGTGATCGATTTCAGACCATCATCCGCTGAATTTGGTGTAATACTAACCACTGCAGAAAGCCATCCACAACCACCTTCAGTCATATGCACATCATGACATGTAGTAACTTTGGATACCGCTGCTTTGATTGTTGGGGCTCTTGGCAAACCCATGAGTGCTTTGTGTTCAGCCTCAGCAGGAATCAATGCGTGGAAAATGGGTTCGTCCCTATGATGGATTGTATGGATCTTGAAAACAGGTTCCATTCTTTCGTCATCGAGTGTTCCAGTGATATCGACATATGGCGCTTCAACATCATCATCAAGTGTGATTTCCGCCGTCATCGCATACTCTGCATTTGCAGGCACGGGAATCCCATTTTCAAGTACGACCATCTCAAGTGGACTTCCGTAGAATCTCTCATGCAGTGTAGAGGCAACAGTCAACTCGTCGATATGCTCGTCGAACGACATTGCCGCTGCTAGCAAAACAACGGGGTCGCAGCCATTGACAATAGCAATAGGTATAGTTTCATCATTTGCTCTGGCCTTGTCTAGCATCGTTCTCAAATGGCGTGGGACGAGCCGAGCAACAACATGATTGTCATCCCGCAGGAATTGCCGGTGAAATGAAACGTTTCTCTGCCCATCATATTCGGCGATTACGATACTCGCCGACATGTATCTGCCTCGATCTTCCCGATAGTGGTGTGGGATGGGTAGTTTCGTAAGCATCACACGTTCCATTGTATTCTCCAAAACGGGTCCAGTTTCGATGATGGATGGTTGTTGAGGGTTATCCATCGCATTACCCAGTATGTCTATGAGTTCCCCAGGTGACACATCAAAGACTGCACAGAGTCGATCACGAGATAGAACATTGACAGCAGCTGAATGCCCATCTGCTTCGATGATTTCAGCAACAAACATATCATGATTTATCTGATGCGATAAGTCGAATAGACCATGAATACAGGAGACTGGTCCCTCAGGAATATGCGCGCCAGACAAGTGGTCCCGAAAGGCCATATCTGTGTCGGGGAGAGTCAAACGTATGATAATTAGGGAATATTGAACACAAATTTGCCGTTGCGTGTGCTGATTCTCACCCGTCACGCTCATATACGGAGGGTTGGTCGCCGGGTTGCTCCGTAGGAGAGGTATTGCACATGGGTCGCGGATTGTTCTCAGGTCCAAAGATGAAGTCGGACCGTCTAAAGTTTCGATGGAAGGACCGTGGATTCAAGAAGCGTCAAGAGAAGCGCCGTCAAGGTGGTGTTCTCAAACACGACCCACTGCAAGGTAGTTCACAGGCAAAAGGAATCGTCGTCGAAAAAATCGGTGTCGAAGCCAAGCAGCCCAATTCTGGAATTCGTAAGGCGGTTAAGATCAGTCTCATCAGAAGTGGAAACAAACTTTCTGCATTCGCACCAGGGGATGGTGCAATCAATTTCATCGACGAGCACGATGAAGTGATGGTCGAGGGAATCGGTGGACGCATGGGTCGTTCGTACGGTGACATCCCTGGAATTCGTTACAAGGTAATCCAAGTCAATGGAGTTTCACTTGATGAAATGGTCCGTGGGCGCAAAGAAAAACCCGTACGCTGAGGAATTTCCATGTCCGATGAAGAAATTGTTGACG
>CALCEF010000136.1 GCA_937901365.1 uncultured euryarchaeote
TTGAGCGTGGAAATTGGAAGGGGCAATATTTCCCTGGTCGCGAAGAGCATCAAGCAAAGTGGCAGGATGGTAAGGATGAGTGAACAGCACGATCCAAGCACATGCCGCCGGATATTGCGGGAGGCCCGCGAAGAGGGGTTGTCCCGCAAGCTGTTCGATATGGCCCAAGACCTGCAGGATGGTGTTTACAGGGCTGAAGCACTTTGTGGGTTGTGTGGTTCTGAAGAAATGGATGAAGATGATCGCGCAGAATGGGTCCCCATCATCGTTGAATCAATGCTTGAAGAAGAACGGGCATGGCGTTTGGCAGAAAATGTTGGAATCATTGCTAAATCGACTGGGAATTGGCCCGGTGGTCGTTCGCGAAAGAGAATGATGGATTATCTCATCAGTGTGACCGGCGGCTTGTCTCAGGGCGAGGCCCGTGCCGAGGCGTTGAAGGCGATTGCAAGTCGAGTATCTGTGCAAAAATTACCCGAATTACTCCTCTTGGCTGTTGAAAATCATGGGATGGAGGCAAAAGCAGCCCGCCCCGTAATCAAGGCGATTGTCTTGAGTGGTAACCAACAAATGGTCGATGAAATCACACCATTATTGACCGAAGCAGCCCCCGATTTAGCGGTCAAGTTCCTCGACAATTTGCACAGGCTGACAGTTCAAGAAAACATGACTTTGCAACCGAGTGCACTTGAACTCGCGTTGCCATTTCTAAGAGAAGCTGAATTTGAAACGGTTCGCACGATGTGCAGTCATGCTTCCCGTTCGGAAGATGTTCGGTTGCTGGCCGAGACATTATCTGGGGTCGATGAGGAGGCTATACGATTTGCAGTCACGCTCGCAGGTCGAGCAGATCGCGCCAACGATTCAGAATTTGCGAAGGAATTGCTAGAGGTTGCAGCCACCCATGTCGAATCATTAGAACCCCAAGTTGCGAGAAAAATCAAGAAAAACCTCGCGAAGGGTTTCGAGCGACTGGGCGATTCTGAGCGAGCCGAATCTCTGACTCCTGTACGAACACCTTCGATTCTAACAACTGTGACTCAAAATGAGAATGCTGAGAGGCGAGGGCATACGATGGCATTGGTAGGCACCTATGATGGTTCGATTGGAACCGCACACCTTCGGGCTTTGGCTCGCGCATCTGGTATTGCTTGGGGGTTCGGCCTAGATCTTGCACTCATCGACTGGCCAACAGAGAATCTCGAGGAATTATGTCATCGCGCAAAATTAGAATCGGGGACCGCGGGTGTCAATCATCTCCCCTCATTACTCGCATCGAATCGAATCCAATTGCTTTCGATTGAAGAAGCGCTCAGCGGAGTAGTCGGGCACCCAATTGCCACCACACATCAACCCGTGGGCGGCTCGGTTGATTTGTCGAAATATGAGGGAGGCGTTTGCATGTTTATCGGCCTAGGTCGGCAAGGATTGCCAAAAAATCTGTTAGACAAATGCCCTGATCAATTTGAATTGACGGGTGTTGGTGCCAGTTTGGAGACTGCTGTGGCAATGGGTGCCATCGCACAAAGGTTAGCAGATCTTTGATTATCGCCGAT
>CALCEF010000137.1 GCA_937901365.1 uncultured euryarchaeote
TGCCAAAATGATCCTGTGTGCAACACAGGGGCTGGCCTGAAAGCTTGAGTGAATCCTCGACTAAATGGGCTAAATTGAACTTGGACTACTCTTGGGCCTGTGTTTGAACGCCAATTGCCATCATCTCTGGCTTTGGCGTGAGAAATCGGCCTGACAGACCTTGCGAAGGGGTCGTCTTCAACCAAATCGGTCCGGGGCTTCTTGTTTCCATCCATGGCGATGGTGTGTTCCACTAGATGCTCCTCTTTGAGGGTTCTTGGAAGGGCATGTTTCATCATGGGTCTTTGTACCTCAATGATTGGTGGTCACATGAATAACGCCCTTCTGGTACTTTTCGTGGTCACTGGGCTCATCCTCATGCTGTTCTGGAGAGAGGCTGTTGCAGCCTACCGAGATTCGCAAGCAAAGAAGCCCTCCGATGGCAAGAGGGGGTTCGTGAGACAAATCTCAGACCATGATGAAGAAATGCCCGATTTGGCGGCAACCCAGGAAGAAATGGAGGCTCGTTTTGATGCGGATCGAGAAAGGGGCAAGGGTTCGCTAATCCGAGATATGGCCAATAGGAGTCCTTGGAAAGATGCGCCGCCAAGCTCAGATGTGGCAAAATCGATGTCTGATGAGATTGATGAGGTTGAGGTTGAGCATGTCGGAAAGCGGACGGTTCCAAGTCGAGAAATCGATGAGGTGGATCGGTCCGATCGTCTGGGTGAGGATGCGGAACTAACAGATCGTGTAGCTGCCAACGTGGCAACACAAGATGTGCCTAAGGAAATGAAAGATGTTCTCATCGATGAGATGATGGCTGAACGCAAAGCGAAACGGGAAGAGTTCAGCGATGCTGTCGAAGGTCTAGACGACCTGCTCGACGATTGATTACTCTAGGTTGCTACCTGTAGCCATCAATGGGATTGCGATCATCAATGCGCAGAATGCGTTACAAACCAATGTGAAAATCAGTCCAAATCCGCCGATAATGTCTCCACCTGTCCCGCCACCCAAATCATCGCGGACAGACATTGAGACGATGATGCCCATCACGGTTGAAAGGCCAACTGCGCCAAGGCCCATCCAAACACCCATCTTCTTTCTCTGGAAAGTGAAAAATCCACCAACTCCTATGGTCAATGCAACAATTATGCCCACCACTTGATTGACCATGTAGATGCCTTCCTGCATATCATCAGCAAGGTCAATTACACCCAATACCACCATGGCAAGTGCGTATATGATCATAATAACGCCCATCCAAGTGGGTGCTGGAGATTGTTGGGGGACTGTGATTACGTATTGTCCGCCAACCATTGTGGGTTGTCCTGCTGCTTGTGGGTCTGAGAAACCCTGTACCATTTGGCCTTGTTGTGGTTGCATGGAGTTGGGTTGCCGCGGCGCCCTATAATTTCCAAGGATGTTGGTTCAACTCATTGATTGGTATCTTGGTATACTGCTACAGGTATTTCGGAAGAGGGTGCTACATTCATGTAACCGCCTAATGGGTTTGGACCGTGTTGGTTGGGGAGCGCATCTCCTTCAAAGAAACCACAGATAATCCATATTGGGATAGTGATTATCACTGAGAGCCAATACGTCATGTCCTCGGCCGAAGAACCCACAGGGGTGCAGTTGTATATCACAAGTACGAGATATGAGGCGACTGATAACCAACCCCATTCCCAAGATCTACCTGTGTCTTGTAATCGTTTGATGTCTAGGGCCACATACACATAGTAAAATGGGGACATGGCAATACTATACACGATGCCCCAAACAATATCACTCTCAATTGCAATAATGATCATTCCAACCACGAGCGCATACACAAAGGCCGCAATATTGAGGGCGATGCCAATGAGCCACCATCTTTGGCGATTGATTCGCCCGTCGAAACT
>CALCEF010000138.1 GCA_937901365.1 uncultured euryarchaeote
TTGCTTCTTGGAACCGGGATTATGGGTGCATTTACGACGATGTCAGCCTACAGTGTCGACCTCGTAGAATTGTTTGAGAATGGAGAATATGGACCCGCAGCGAGTTACCTGTTGGTAACTTTGCTCGGTTGCCCTCTACTCGCCTATGGTGGAATGAGAATCATGCAAGCAGCCTAACCGTGATACCTAACCCTGCTTCGAATATCATTGAATCTTGTAACGACCTCTTGGCCTCCTTCGTCAAGATATCCGGCAAGAACCCTATCAATCGCCCCTTCAATGTCAGGATGGCTGGCTTTCAAACACTCATTGAGCACTTGTAAATCCAATCCAAGTGGCTCGATATCGTCGGTGATCTGTGACAAACCGAAATCGATGATTGAGAGGCCATGATCTGAATCCCAGAGGATATTGTGGGTGGTCAAATCCCCATGGCTGATTCCGATCGAATGAATTCGTTGGATTGTGGCTCCAAGTTCTTCCAACATGTCTGAATTTCCACCGCCTCGTAGATGTTCAAACAACGGGACACCTGGCATTCGACTCGTCACCATCCAACCTTCGGTGGCATCGACGGCGAGCAAGACTGGAACTGGAATTCCAGCAAGATGCAGACGACGCAATAGTCGAACTTCTGCAGACATTCTTGATTTGGTCAATCGAGCGTCTAAATCTGGGTGTCTCCATGTACGCGGTTGTCGTTGCTTGAGGACTGCTTCTTCACCCATCCAAGTACCTGCATGAACGATGGCCTCCGCCCCTTGATGCAGCATTTCTGCACCTGCCCATGGTCCCGCCATCGACTCCCGGAGATGAGATGAGTTCAAAGCGGTTGCACCTGACGGGAAAATGAATGGGACTCAATTTGCCGACCGTGCCTTTGCCGCGCGCGGAATGTGATATTCCATCGTTTTCAGATGAAGAAATCGAGGCGGAAGCGGTTCGACTACAGGGTGCCATACAACAACATCAGCGGTGGCCGCTTGAAACATGCCGCAGTATTGCACCTCTGACTTTGGAAATCAATCGGCTGAAAAAGGAAAATGACGTGTTTTTGATCGCTCATTCATATCAAACTCCAGATATCATTTATGGGGTTGCAGATGAAGTTGCGGATTCCTATACACTCTCCAAGGCGGCACGCGATGCGCCACAACAGACCATTCTGTTCTCCAGTGTTCGCTTCATGGCGGAAACTGCAAAAATTGTCAGTCCACACAAAACCGTGCTACATCCTTCACCAGAGGCTGGTTGCAGCCTTTCGGATGGGATTACCGCACAAGATGTCAGAGATTTACGAGAACAATATCCGGGCGTTCCTGTCGCTTGTTACATCAATACAACCGCGGCGGTCAAGGCTGAGTGTGATGTCAGCGTCACGAGTAGCAATTACATTCGAATCTGTGAACGCCTACCTGGCGACCGCCTAATTTTCGTCCCAGATCGATTCATGGGGGCCCATCTACAGAAAGCTCTTGCCGGGAAAAAGGAAGTTGTCGTCTTTGACGGTGAGTGTGAAGTACACGCGGTATTCACCGGTGACAAAGTCAGAGAATGGAGAAAACGAATCGGGGAAGAACTCAGTGTATTGGCACATCCTGAATGCAGCGCAGAAGTTCTTGAGGAATCCGATTTCATTGGCTCATCAGAGAAATTGATTCACGAAGCGATTCGACTTGGCGCTGAAGGTAAACCGAATGTCATGTTGATTACAGAATGTGGCACAGCCGAACGGGTATTGGCTGAAACAGAAGTTGAACTCAATCTGTATGGTGCCTGTGTGATGTGCCGTCACATGAAGGCGACACAATTGGAAGATATTCTACAGGCACTACAGGCACCGAGGGCTGATCAAATCATTGAAATCGATGCGGATATCATCGAACGGGCACAGAGAAACCTAGACGAAATGTTCCGGCTTGCGGAATAGTCACTCTTCTTC
>CALCEF010000139.1 GCA_937901365.1 uncultured euryarchaeote
GTCAAATCGGGTCAATCACCGCTCAATTTCAGGGAGACCCCGAAGGTGAGGCATGCACCATACTGAATTGCAACGATCCCGAAGCGGCAGAATCGATGCTTCAACTGGTGAAATCCCTTCGTAAGGCTGGAGACAGCATAGGCTCAACGGTCGAGGCTCGAATCTGCAACTTGCCACTAGGTGTGGGTGAGCCTTGGTTTGAGGGCCTTGAACCGGCCTTGGCTAGGGGTTTGATGGCAATTCCTGGTGCACGAGGGGTTGAATTCGGCCGAGGACGCGAATCTGTGACCATGCAGGGTTCTGAACACAATGACGCATGGGGGCCCGAACAGGTGCCGGTTGGAGAAGATGCAGATGGGGCGCTTGGAGGAATGTCAACAGGCGCACCGTTGAGGGTGCGTGTTCATTTCAAACCTCCAAGTTCGATTTCAGTTCCTCAGATGACTTTGCATCTGCCTTCCGGTGAAATGCGAGAATTGCAAATCGGCGGTCGCCATGATCCGGTTATCGCTCCTCGTGCGACACCGGTCGTGGAAGCAGTTTGCCGCCTCATTATCGCAGATTTGCTGCAACTACGGGAGGATTGGAGTTGAGCATCCACGTCCACAAATTCGGAGGTTCCTGCCTTTCAGCCATCGAGGATATCGATGCTGTGGTCGAACGGATTCGCCATTCTGAAGGCCGTGCGGTCGTTGTTGTCTCAGCATTCAACGGAATTACAGATCGATTGATTGAACAAATTGACTACCGTTCGACCGCATCGAATTCAGCTTTTGTAGCCTCGATTGAATTGGAACACATTGAGCGTGTGCCCGAGATTGCCACATCACCTTGGGCAGTCCGTTTTGCCGATACATTGCACCGCCTGTCAGCATTACTCGATTCGCATGCCTGTGCCTCTAATGTGGAGATTCGTGCTGATGCGTTGGCATGTGGTGAGCGCCTCTCTAGTTTGACCATTGCAGCAGCCTTGGATGCCCGGGGCGTCCCGGCAATACCAGCATGGTCCGA
>CALCEF010000140.1 GCA_937901365.1 uncultured euryarchaeote
TTCGGAGAAGATGTAAGCATTGATTCAGCATCTAAAGTATCGGGTTCTGCAGTTGATTCAAATTCCACTATTGGTCATTCATGCAGCGTTGTAAGTAGCGCCTTACTAAACTCAGTAACCATCGAATCGGGAACCACAATATCGGGCTGCATGATTGGCCACAACGCCCAGATTGGTGAAGGTTGTAATCTACAGAACGTTGTGGTTGATCATGGTGCAATCGTTCCTGCTGGCCATGAGCAAAATGGCGGTATGTTCCCGACGGCAGATTGAACACCTTCCGTCTTTTCGCAGGGTTTGATGAGCGCTCTCATCGTTGTCAATTTCAAGACCTACGCGTCCGCCCAAGGCGAGGCTGCAGTCTCACTAGCCAAAGCCATGGCAGAAGTCGATGCAACCACAGATGCGACGATGGTTGCCGTTGTCTCTGCGTTTGATTTGAGTGCGGTCAAGGCAGCTGCCCCCAATCTCGAAGTCTGGGCTCAGCATCTGGATCCAATCGGTTGGGGCTCAAACACCGGCTGGCTACACCCTGAGACGGCAATGGGGCACGGTGCAACGGGTTCCATCATCAATCACGCCGAGCACAAGGTCGATTTGGGTCATGTCGAGACATTACTCGCTCAACTTCCTGATGACTTCCCTGTATGCGCATGCGCAGCAGATATCGACGAAGCAAAGGCACTGGCAGCACTTTCTCCGACATTCATCGCTGTGGAACCACCCGAACTAATCGGTGGAGACATCAGCGTAACCACGGCTGACCCAGGCATTGTATCGGGCACTGCTGAGGCGGTCAAGGCTGCGAATCCCAATGTCCGTGTTCTATGTGGTGCAGGCGTCAAGAACGGCGCAGATGTGGCAATGGCGATTGAACTCGGCACAGAAGGAGTTCTACTGGCGAGTGGCGTGACCAAAGCGAGCGACCCTGCTGCAGTTCTCAGAGACCTTGTATCTCAACTCTAACCGAAGAGATCCGCTAGGCCACCGAAGGAACCGTCATCATCCTCTGCAGGGACATCTCCCTCTTCCCAGTATCCAGGTTCTGTTTTCGCCCAATCGATGAGCTCTCCACTCTCATCAAAATCGGTACGGTCTCCATCGGTGTAGTATCCCTTCGTAATGGCTTCTTCAACAGGTTTCGCTCGCATGTTCACTGGCGAGGGTGTTTTGAGAATACCTAACAATTCACGGACTCTCTCTCGAATTTCCCGGTCACTATCATCAACGTAGTTTTCCAATTCTCCAACTTGCCCCCAATATCGATTTGAGCGCGGGTTCTCTTTCTTGTTGACTTCAATGAAAATCCGCATCACCCTCAAACAACGGCGCGTCCGATACGACGGATTTGGCAACGGGTACGGGGCCCGAGGATCTCCATTGTATGGATGAATCTCCCAAAACTCTTCAAGCGCACTGGTGAAATTGTATCGATCTTCTCCAGGTCCCTCAAAAATTCCCTCTGGGTGATTGATAATTTTGACCGCAATCTCTTGCAATCTCTCTTTCCCTGCGAGTGTAAGAATTCTTCTCCGCCCTTCGACCGCAGTCGAAGGGATTTCGTCATCGATATGGTATGCAGCCATATACAAATCCACGATTGCAGCATCTGAACCCCACAAGTATTTCTCCAAATTTTCGATTTGGTATTGTCTTAAGTGCCTTTTATTGGCCCACCAAAGACGGAAGATGCAGAAAGCCAATTCTTCGTGATCGTCTCGACCTTGAAGTGCCCACTCATTCTCAACGTATTCCAAGATATCCAATAGACCCCAATCTAACCAATTTGTCGCTTTCTCATACTCATCATGCATGTTGAAAATAATTTGTTCAAAACTGCGGCGAAGTGTGTTGTCCCAATTCATTCCATCACCCCATCAATGGCCCGAAAACATACCACAGAGCCATCCAGATGACGATGCCCAGATTCATGGCGCCCCAACTTCGTACCGCGAATGGTCGAGTCAGTGTGCCTGCAAATCGTGAGATTGGTCCGCCCCATGAGGCCACCAATCGAATCAGGAGTGCTAAGAACCCAGCGATGAGAATGAATGCAATCAGCATGACAGGCCCCATGACGAATCCGAATCCACCAGAAGCGATTCTAGATCCAACCCCTTGTCCAATCAGCGTCGGCATGGCCAGCCATGACATCCATGCCAACCAGTGCCCCATGCGCGAATCCCAAGTCCACATTTCCTCGGAGCGCCACGCTCTATAGTCATCTGGAAGTCGCTTGTAAACTTGTTTTGAGATCCAATCCACCTCGGGTAATCGCTGCCAAATTAGCATGGCCAGAGTTTGCCACACCAGCCATCCAATGAGAATGGCCTGTACCCATGACCACAGCATGGCTCCGAATACGCTGAGGATGGCCACTGGAATTGCCCATAGTGCAAACCCAATGGCTGCTGAACCTGCGGTGCCCAACCAACCTGCAGCTGGAATCATCACTGTCTCTGGAGCATCGATTCTCTCACGAGGCAATCCTAGAATCAGTAGTGGGAGGAATACGAGGATACTCGACAGTTGCAGCATCTCAAGTGGTGTTCGTCCACCACCTGCCTCTGCGGTTTCAATCGCTTTCTCCATGTCGATTGGATTCATGGTCGACGCGT
Source organism: uncultured euryarchaeote (assembly GCA_937901365.1). Classification (GTDB taxonomy): domain Archaea; phylum Thermoplasmatota; class Poseidoniia; order Poseidoniales; family Thalassarchaeaceae; genus MGIIb-P. Next base: position 2,619 of record CALCEF010000140.1, read on the forward strand.
GCCAATCCACGATGAAGCCAGCCGAATCAATGATGACAACACCATCTCCGATACCGGTGGGCAATTGCTTTGCAACCGCACCATCGCTTTCATCGATCATCAATGGCCATGAACCGTTGAGGTTAGCAGCATGCGAATCACCATCGTAAATCTCTACACCTTCGCCAGTCATCAATTGGGCAAAGGCAACCGAGTCTCCGTAATCGTCCTGAACATCACGGAAGTCATGCATTTGCAAGTCTGCTGCTGGTGAACCGGATGTGAATACTCCGAGAACCAAAGCGTCCTTCCCATCGAGCAGATCACCAAGATTGGCGCTTCCGTTGCCGTGTTTGAGTAACATGAAATCGGGTGATGCTGTTTCCGATTGCTGTTCCCCTGGTCCAATATCGGGTAATGCTGTCATCGCTGCCATCGTCGTGGCCGCCATCAATGCAATTACGATCAATACCGGCCAAGGAGGCATCCTCGATTGCATAAAGAATCCGAGCAAACCAAGGGTTGTGATGACAGGCATGGCTGCAAACCATCCCGATTCGACCCAAGCGCTGGGTGCTTCTTTCACTTCGAATCTCAATACACCAATCAAATGGCAATCCACGGTGTATACACCATCTGCCATTGTGGCACAAAGGTCGATGACATACATTCCCTCATCCAGCGGTTCTCTGGTTACCCAGGTCCATGCGGTTCGCCCGGTATCGGTCTGCCGTTCGCCATGTGGGGGGTTTTCAGCATCCATCTTCAAACGGTCTTGGAATTGTTCTTCCTCGGGTGGAATCGGATAATGGACACCCTGTTCCCAAGAATCTAGAGGCCCAATCACATCGATGAGAATCTCTTGATAATCACTGGTCCCAAACGGTGAATGTGGTGTAAATTCGATTTGCGGCATGCCGTTTGAACTGACGGAGAGGTTCATCGAAGGCGTGAGCATTTCTGCATCGATTTGCATCCCACTCGCTAAATCATAGGTGTCCCAGAAAAGATGGCCTCTAGAATCAGGGACAGTAGCCATACAATTGTGAATGACTGAGATGTCCATCGTAATCGTGTCGTCGATATCCAACATCGCATCAATCGGACCTTCAATGATGAATTCATGGGCATTGTTCCAATCCTTTTCCATGACGATCGAGTTACTTTCAGCATCCTCCATGACAGGGGTATCCCCAACATAGACGGTTGCCAAGAATCGAGTATCCCATTCTTCTCCCAACCATTTGCATTGCGTTCCTTCAGCATACAATCCAGCGTAGAGTTTGACGGTGAGGTTGCCTTGGAGCAAGGAGGCTTCCGTGGCAGGAGGACTGGTCAATGAAAGCAGGTACTGACCAAATGGTGCATAACCAAATTCCATGTCCCCATCCGGCTGACCAGTTTCACCCGGCAGCGTTCTCGTCAAACTTTCAGAACCATCCGCACCGGTGATGTAGAGGCCATGTGATTCAGGCAAAGTCCAATCCAACCCAGGCCCGGTTGGAAAATCATCGGCAGTGCTTGAAGTCGGTAGAAGTGAAACAGCCAGCATGACTGCGATTAGGAACAGCATCCTGCGAGCAGGTCGAGTCTCACCTGTTGGATGCATCAGTAAGGGCAAACACATCGCATAGATGAATCCGGCGGCCCTAAGGGCCGCCGCTCAAAGGGCAATAATTGGGTGGAAGTAGCAGGCGATTAGAGCCCCTGAAGCAATCGCCAATGTGTTGACCATTCCTTTGCCGATGTATCCGCGATTTTCTAGAACTGCACCGAGCAATGAATCGATCTGGCAACCGATGAACCCAATCAGTGTCACACTCAGGATGAACTCGACTGGAGTGGCCAACGCGTCAGCCCCAACAAACAACCCAAGACCTGTTGCAATCAATGCGATCAACAACGCCCCGGATAGAGCGGCCATCTGGCCATTGGGGCTGAATCCACCATTGACACCTTGTTCACATTTCTTCATGGTGGTAATCATGTAGACTCGCTTGTCCAAGGCTCCGAATTCACTCGCAAATGTATCCGATGCCGCCACAGCGACCGCCGCGGCATAGACAGGGAACAGTGTCTGCCAATCCTCGGAAGCGAAGGCTAGGATCGAAACGACGAGTGGGACGCCACCGTTTGCAACAACGTTGGTCCAATCTCGTTCACCCTCGTCGCCTTCATGGAATCCGTGTTCACGCTTCTCTTCGTAGCGCCAGCGAGTCGCTGCAAATCCAGCACAAAGGAACGATAGAAGAACGACCAACCATGTCCAATGACCACCGATTGCCACACCCAAACCAAGTGCAGCAGCAGCCCAAGTTCCAGCTTCATTGAGGATATGTCGGACGCGACTGACAATCATCAAAATGAGGATGAGGACGAATGAAATGACCAGATTTGTCTGGTCCATTCCGCCGACCATCTCAAACTCCATGATGTCCCTCCAGCGCCTTGAAACGCCTAACGCGGTTGAATGTTTTCACCATCGACGCCTGAAGATACAGACTCTTTCAGAGTCTCTGCTGCGTCAATTGTGCCAATTGGGCCTGATATTCGTCTACTTCACCACCATCGGGTGCTTCACGGACACTATGGAGTAAACCAGTTCCAATAATCCAAATCGCAGCAATCATCATTGCGATTAGGAACAAATACAGAACCAAAAATTCCAATTCAGACAGACCAGAACCTTCCCCAAATATTTCGAATATTGTCAAGATTCCGTTCCAAGATGCATGCCCTAACATTGCAAAAAACAATCCAATTCCAATGCTTTGTGGCAAAGGAATTTTGATCCATGGTTCTTTTTGGAGTATCGGTGCCGACGGCATCCAAATCTCAACACCAGATGGGCCAACTACCACTCCACTTTCTGTATTAGAACCAGGAGTTTCGATGACCTCTCCACTTTCTTTGTCAACCAATTTCCATTGTGCGTCTTCTTTTTCTGGAGGCTTGATTTGATATCCGGCTTCTGCGGCCATTTGCAATTCATTTGCACGCTTTCTCATGACAACCCAACCCATCGAAGCGCCAGTCATTCCAGTCCATACTGCATGGCCAGGGATTGAACCAATTCCGCGCACCAGGATGTTCAAAGGAAATCCTGCAGTCCCAATAATATACATTAGATTCTCTAAAATTGCAAAACCGAGGCCTACGGTAAACCCTATCTGAAATCCATGTTTTGGCGATTTTATTTTGGATGCAAAATACCAGATTGCGCCGGCTTTACAGATTTCTTCCCCGACAGGGGCGGAAATGCAAGCACCCAATCTTTCTAAATTCACCATCGATATATCGGGTGCGAACAGATAGACAATTTCTACGAAGATTATGCTGTTGATGAATAATGCGGGGATTGCAGACAACACCCCTGCAATCAGCCATGCCTCTGCATCACGTCTGCGAGTCGGCAATCCAATCCTCTTAGTCGAGTGCGACCACCAACCCATGACTGGGATACTAAATCCAACGATGATTGTCGGAATTAGGAGTAGAACTGCAACACCCTGTGCTATGGCATCTCCAACATAGAGCATATACCACAACCCTACAGAGCATAGTACTGTGACTGTGAACACAATCCATGCTGCGGAACTAGATGGCACATCCAACACAGAATCATCTCGCATCAAGTGACGATCCAAGCGCGTGGGCATCGGAGTTTGCAGCGAACCTGTATGTGATGTGATGACATGCAGTTGTTGCCCTGTTGAATCTGGAACAGCCCTTTCCAGCAAAACAGCCCTAGGGCGTCGCATAGCGATGACTCCAAGCATACAGGGTATGGAGCAAATCAAGGCTATTGAACCGAATAATGGGTCACCATAAATCGACCAGCCCCAGCCATAATAAAGGAAAGTTTCAAAGAAAAATAAGAGAATAACAAGCAACACGATTCGCCCATACATTCGCCAAGGTCGAGAAGGCCTCGCCATCTGTAAATTGGAAGGTGCAGGTGACAAAGGGACTGGTTCAGGGGTCACCAAAGTCATCCCTTGAGGGATATTCATCATCATCGGTGTTTGTGCCATAGCAACCGGGGCCTGAACGGGATTGGGTCCTTGTGGGGTGCCCGGTTGCATATTCTACGCTACACACGGTAGCATTTGAGGGTCCCGCTCAGCTCGCCCATCAATCAGGCGGCAAGGCCGCTAGCATAAGCACATCATCACTGCGGGAGAATAACGAAGCGTTTCCCATTCAAGAGTTCTCTGCTCATCTACCCAGCAAACCACCACATTCTGTGCAATAGATCTCGCTGCGAGAATCATCACGTTTCATCGCAAACCGTCCACAATGTGGGCAGGGAGGCAAACCATGCCCGGAATTAGGCTCGCGATTCTTCCGCCTCCACCTACGGACAATCGGGAGGCGAGGCCACCCTCTCTTGGGCTTGCGAACCTTCGGCATACGCCTCCGTTTAGCGCGCCATCTTTACGGTTTACGTTAATCAATCGTGTTTTGCAGCCCAGGCATCCTCAACCGAGAGTGCCTTGTTCTTGAGTGGAATGATCTTTCGATAGACCTCTTCGGGCGCCTTAACCTCTCCATCGACTGTCAGGAGGGCGGCCAAGGCAATTCCAAAGTGTGCTTCATTCTCCACGAGGAGTGGTTCTAGAATCGCCCAATCGGCCGGCGTCAGGTCGGTGAAATCTCCACCGTTGAGTTGGCTAGCACTGAGGCGGGAGTGAGGGTCTCTAACGTAGATTGCACCCCCACTTGACAAACTGAACAGGTTGCCGCCTGGATACGGTGTTTCCATTGCGTGTATCTCACCCTTTTCGTCATACTCAATGCCATTGATGATGACAAATCCACCACCTTCGAGAGGGTCGCCAGCCATGAATGACTCAGCCAGGTAATCCAAGGCAGTTCCATTGACGACCAATTTTGGAGTACCGACACTGTTGATCATTGGACGGCCTGCTGCATTGCCTCGGATGAACAATTTTCCACCTTTGGCACCGTAGCCATAGCATTGGCCAACATCACCATGGACAACGGTTGTTCCGCGCTTGTGAATCTGTCCGATTTGGTCCTGTCCATTTCCATGCATGTGAATGGTCATTCCATCATTGCCACTGCCGAGATAATCTCCAACGCTTCCGTATACATCGATTCTGACATCATCGGTATCCATTCCAAACCCATTGCCAATGAATCGATGACCTTGGCATAGAATGACATGGAAATTTCGCCAACCACACTGGTGAAGTCCAATGAGTTCACGAGCCAGACTGTCTTGACCTTCAATCGGGTAGGGACGAGCATCGACAACGATCGCTTGCTCAACACTTTCAGGTTCAGGTCTGTGTCCTGGGACCTTTTGTCCGACAAATTGTGAACATGGTGCTGAGCCACTGCTCATCAGAATCTCTACCAATGCATCCTCGACATGATCCAACCATCGACTTCGACGCAAATTCCCAGTCGCATAACACCGATCGAGTAGAAGTTGAAGACAATGAACTGCTTCACTTCGACTAACCTGTTGAGAATAGGTGTGGATTTCGGAAAGCATGGTCTTGGCTGCGGCCCAATCCATCGTTTGGAGGGCCTCTACACAGGCTTCGAACCGTCCGACAGCATCTCCTTCTTCGGGCCAATTCACATCACAGGTCATCGCTGCATCCATGATTGAAAAATCGCCAGAAGGATGTGTATCTACCAATCCACCGAACTTGTCGGTCATCACCAACTCAAAACTTCCATCCTCTTGCTTATTGACATCAAAAAGGAAGGCACCTCCATCGGTATATGATCCACCTCGGGCATTCCAATAGCGATCGCATCGTCGCCAGAATCGACTGTCTTCAGCTGCTAGGCTTTCCATGACTGCATCAATCACTTGTTTTTCACTCGCACAGAATGCGATTGCAACCTCACCACGTTGGTAGGCGAAGACTTGGGGACGAAGCATACTGGTATCGGTGATTCCAATCAATCGATGGTGACCCTTTCCAGCCCCTTGAGCGATGATGAAGAACCACGGGCCATCAGGTGAGCCGTGAATGTGTGTTTTCTGGATTGCCTCGTAGATTTTCTGTTTCTCTTCAGGCAGCATAACGAAATCTAGTTCACTGGTCGGTGCCAATGATTCAATGAGATATTCCATTGGATATCCATAGACTCGATGGTGCAAATCAAAACCGAGTGCCGCCACTTCTGTATCTGTGAAGAACAAAGGCTCCATTCCTCTCTGACCAAGATAATCCTTGACCGAGACATAATTGCTGAAATCACCATTGTGGACAAGTGCAACATCGATTCCTTGACCGAAGGGGTGAGCACCCCCGGGGTGTGTCACGCGACCACGTGTGGGGTATCGGTGGTGGCCAATCCAAACGTGAGATGTGAAATCGTCCAAACAATAGTACTTGATGACGTCTTCAGCATATCCGACAATTTTCAGAATGAGCATGTCACGTCCATGACTCAGAACGAAAGCATCCGCCCTTCCATCTTGAGCATAGAATTCGACGTTGAGTTTGTGCGTGTTCCTGTATACGTATTCAGAATGAATGGCCTCTTCATCCGTGAAGTCACCAGGATTCATTCCACTTTCTTCAAACATCGCAGCGATTCCAGATTCGGTCGGCTGAACCCAATAACACGTCACTGCAGGCGGGCACACTTCGAGTGCAGGCAAACTTGTCCAATCTTCAAGAACTGGCATGTCAAAGGTGTGTAAGACATCAAAGACAGGGTGGATGTATTTTGATTCCACTTCATCACGGAATCCATCGTTAACCCAAGCGATAGCGACAAGGTATGAGTTCTCAAGGACATCCTGCGTCGTTGCAAATTGTGCGGGATCAAGACCCACCATCGCAACACCACCACCCTTTCCATTGCCACGATTTCTCATCTGCTCCAATGAACGGAATAGATGTCGGCCGGCGATTGGGATTTCACTTGCTAGTCCAACTACGCCACAGCCGCCTTCAGCAGCATCAGCCTCATTCATCTCAATTTTCGGTAATGAATCGGTCAGCATCTTGCGTGCTTTGACGACCGCTTCAGGATTCTTCGGAACATCGCCTCGTGGGCGTCCGATTACTTCGTGATATTGAGTCTGGGTTCCGGGTTTGTTGGCATGCATCTTATTCACCTCCTGCAATGTAGCGAAGCAAGTCAGTCCTACCACGTAATTCTCCAACGCTTGACAATCCCAATTCGCGCAATATTTGTTTCAATCTGTTTGCCAAAGCCGTGTAATATTTGTCGAGGCGATCCGCACCCCATGCCTGCTGCACCCACTCTTGTAATTCAGCATCTGTTGTGGTCAAACCCCACGGACATCCTCGCCCGCTAGGACCACCTTCACAGTTTGAACATCGAGTACAACCCATGGCGACCAAATCGCTGGTTCCTAGTACACAACCATCTGCTCCAAGGGCGATCGCCTTGGCGATATCATCTGCTGTTCGAACACCGCCGCTGGCGATGATGGTCACATTGTCGCGAATCCCTTCTGTTTGCATGAATTTGTGGACTTTAGGAATCGCTAGCTCAATTGGCATTGCAATATTCTTCTTCGCAATTTCTGGAGCGGCTCCAGTCCCTCCGAAGCCCCCGTCTAGGTGGACGATGTGAGCACCAGCATAGTAGGAACCGACGGCCACCATATCCACGTCGTGTGGTGTGCTGACCTTGACCGACATCATCGCCGTTGGATTGACAGTCTTGATCCAATCTAGGTGCTTCATGTGATCTTCCACAGAATAGGTCGAGTGGAAGGGGAATGGGCTGAACAGGCTGACAAATGGCACACTGCCTCGCATCTTAGCAACCTCTTCACCGGCTTTGGTTGCCAACAAGTGTCCACCAAGTCCGGGCTTTGCGCCTTGAGCATACTTGAATTCGACAATCGGTGCAGCCTGGATTGATTTTTCCTCTACACCGAAGTACCCTGTCGCAACTTGTGTGATGACATGGTCTGCACATTCGTAGAGTTGAGGTGGGTAACCACCTTCGCCTGTGGACATCAGTGTATTCCACTTCTTGGCGTTGAGTGCACGTGACATCATGACGTTGACCGATACAGAACCGTATGACATGCCGCCACCATACCATGGTACATCGATGGTCCGCTTGTGTCGGTCATCACCACGCCGATTCAATTCGAGCGTAATGTCGACTTCGGCGTCCGCTGGTAATTGTTGATCAGCGGGGAGTTCCTTGAATTCCAATTTGTCAAAACCGCCGCCACTGCGACCGGTTTTGTAGTTGAGATGGTCTGGACATTCGCCAGTTTCAGCCATATACCAAGCGCTGGCGATCAACTCATCCGTCCATCGTGCATCACCAAGAGCTTCTGGCAAATCATATGCTGTATCTGGGAATGCACGCTGATGGAATCCATCGTGCATCAAGTGGTGCGTCTTTTCCAATAATTTTGGACTTGGTTTGGGCCATTCTTTTGCCATCAGTGCTCACCTCCAGGGAATCCCTCGATGTCACCGAAGGCCTCTGCCTCCAAATGGCCACACCACATCGCTCGACCGGTCTCTCCTCGGAGGCGGCGAACTTCACGAACACCCATCGCTCCAAGAATTTCCAACAATTGGTCACGCCATGAACAAGAGAGGTTTAGGATTCGTTGGACTGCCCATTCTTGATCGAATTTCGATGGTAACTTGACACCTGCCGCGCCCCGAGTTTTGGTATCTCCCAACAGGCGGGCCTGCATGGCGATGAGAAGGGGGTGATCAAGGCCTACTGCATCCATACCGGTAATGATTGACTTGGGGAGATGATCTGCGCCAGCAATTCCACCGGTTCCAATCAATGTCACCTCATCTCTGCATCCTTTCTCAATCAAAGCGAAGTGTGCTTCTTGGTATAGGTCCATGATGAATCGCCCATCATCGGACTCACCGTGATGATCTGAAATCAGATGAATAATCGATACTCCATTGTCAACCATTTCCATCATTGTACTCATCCAATCACCTGCAAGTGGTAATTGTACGGAAATCAACAGTGGATGTTCCTTGACTTGGTTCCAAGCGTCAAGATTCCAAGAGGTCATTTCAACCATTCTTGTACCATTGCCGTGACTTTCGATATTGCCCATTTGTCCCGGTGCGATCATCGGTACGACATTTGGACTGGCCAATCCCTGATTGGTCACAGTATTCTCCGGGAGGAAGACCAGTGTGTCCACAGTCCCCGCAGCTTCGGCTAGAATTTCAGGGACGATTCCGGTAGAGACCGAATCTGGTGGAGGAGCGTAGATGAATGGCACCTGTATGGTTAGCATTTTGGGTGCATCGAGAAGACCACCATTGGAATCGAATTTGAGACTCATCGGCTTTGAGCCTAAATCAACACTCGTACCAATGAGTTCACGACCGTGGATCCCGTCTCGACTGGGTCTCACAATTTCCGACATGTCTGTGAACATCTGATCAAAACCAGGGCCTCCAAATCGACCTCGATATCCTTGACCACGAACAGGAACAGTGCCCTTTCTTGCCTCTTCGTCAATGGTTGAGATGTGCTTACTTGTCAAATATGAATCTCCGATAGCAGCTAGTTCGGGATTGTGTGTAACCTTCACGAAATCAGGGTGCTGGACTTCACATCGCAAACATCCAACGCACAGGTCTGGACGAGGTGAAAAACCGCCCACGGGTCCACTGAATACTCCGTAGGTACAAGGTCGACTGAATACAACATCCCAGTGACCGAAATACTTGAAGAACTCCGTGAAGAGCAATTTCGCCAATCCAAATTTGCCGACCTTGACATTGAATCGGCGTGGGAATTTCTGCCGATCTTCTGTTTCCATCGCATCGATATGGTATCGATGATACGTGTCAGCACGTTCTCTGTTCAACCTTGCTTGTTCTGCCACTGGCAATTTTATTGTCACGGACCCATCCATCATGTTATCACTCGCCTTCTCCAAATCTGTCGCTAGCATCAGCCGCGCCCCCTACGGGGGCACGGGTTGCCCAGACCCCTCTTAATCATTCAGAAACCAAAGAGGTCATTTCAACAATAAAAAACGAACATTATGAACAATTGAACAACATTATTGAAAATAAATAATCAATTGAGCAATAATATTGTTTCCAAAAGTTCATTCGGAAGTTACTCCGATTCGCCTATGGGATTCCACGCGTGGCTTGGCGTCGAATCAATCCAACTCCGCCCCTCCCACTTCAATCGCCCAAGGCGATGTAGGACCCATCCAGTCATCCATAGAGATGGCAAGCTCATCACTAGAGATCTTGTAACTCGATCATCCACGTTGTAATCCACTGAAATGTGTGTTTCAACTACACCTTCAGCACTCTCATCGAGGTGAACGACCGCCAAAAACCAGTAATTGTGTTGGTCGATTAAGAAAGAGTGTGTTTCACCAGGGGTGATTGAAACTGAATCGTCTTCGATTTCAGACCAAATTATCCCATCATCATCCATCATCAGTGCGATTTCATCCAACTCAACGATGACCACCTCAATCGAGTATGTGTCATCTAGATTCGTAATGATAAATGTGGCATCTTCACCATATTTCATTTCCTGAATGATATCGATATTCGTATCTCCTGGCCCTAGCCTCATGGACACCCGATCATCCATTGTCTCTGCTTGATAGGTCATGCTAGCACTCATCGCACCCACCATGAGTAAAACCACAATACCTTCAACCACAGCATGGCGGCCCGCCTTCATTCGTGTGAATCCTTTGAAAGTCGCCCCGAAACCATTGCGTAATCTGGGTTGGATGTGGTGAATGAATAGGGCCCCAACTCCACCGATGAGTACACCCAGTGGGATGTCGATAATCCAGTGGATTCCGAGGTATAGAATGGTGAAAGCGAATAGAATCGTATTCCAGTAAATGAATTGGTGATAGCGTCGATGCTTCCAATCCTTGAGTTCAATTCCATTTTCCTTCATATGTAACCAGTTTAGGGCCAACATTCCGAATGGAATCGCGATATGGAGACTTGGCACACAATTGTCGAGTGGGTCGTGGCTGGCATAGAATACGGTATACCATGGATCTTGATACAACAAGGCCTCCATGCCCGGAATGTATGAACTCGTAACTTCGACATTGAAGAACAGGTAGTATGGGACTGCTAGAATGTAGATTAGCAGATAGTTCAAGGTCACCTTGTCTGTTAAATCCCGTTCGCCAGTATACATGTAGTATATCGTCGTGACATAAATCAGGAAGAGGTAGATAAACAGATAATGGAAGTTGAGGATATCTGTCATCATCGCATTCTGGAATGTATCCTGAATGATGAATACCAATTCACCCTCGAAGCCATGTACCCAATCCGTATAGTGCCCAGTGGTCGTTTTGATGGGTTCGTTGAGTCCATCGGTCACTTTCTTCCAGATGAAAATGAGTAGATAACCGAAGATGTGGAAGTAGTATCGCTTATCTCCAATTTCGTAAAAAATCTGATTCATTGGAACGCAGGTGCTGCGTTGATTCAATGAGAATACCCAGCAGATTACCGGAGTGAGTACCAGAATCATTCCCATCATGACCCAGTAAGGACTCACCATGGCCATTGGCCGGGCAATCCCCTTCATCATCTATGCGGCTCAATGATGCCTACAACAGCACTCTAAAGTGGACGCTGGGGGATTTGAACCCCCGGCCTCTTGAGTGCCACTCAAGCGATCTTCCAGCTGATCTAAGCGCCCATTTACATCCAACTTAGGTTGGATTGCAACCCGGCGACCCTCCCCGTTCATTTAAGCCTCTCCAACCTGTCACGATGGGCATGGCGGGCAACGATTTCGCGGGTCGCCTCAGGCGTTATGTCACGGCGATTGCCAAGGCGGGAACGACACCATCTGAGCCTCCCGAAATTCCAGAAGGGTTGTTTGAAACCATCACTGAAAAAGTCACACAACAAGAAGCCCCTTTCATTGGTCACCTCGCGCGCGTGCGCGTAGAGTGGCTTGATAGAGAGGCAGACCGTCTTGGAAATACGCGTTTTGAAATGCCACCGCATGAGGTTGAAATTCGAAAGCGCCAACGAATGCCACCGGGTCCCGTGACTATCGGTTTACATCCGATTTTGGTCGAAGACGAGAAACTCTTCGTCCACACACTGGTACACGAGTTATTGCATGCAGCCGGAATGACAGCGCACGATGTGCGCCACGCCGAGTTGGTCAATGAGATTGCACCAAGCCCCAAGTTATCAGAAAGTCCGTTACTGCAAAACATTCGAAACCAAGCACTCGCACAACAAGAAGTCAAAAATTGGACGTGTGGAAATTGTGGTTTTGTATGGGATCGGACCACGGTGAAAGCCCCTTCGCGATGCCCAAAGTGCGCCCGCCCATTCAAGTGAACTTCATGAAGGGCCGGCGACCACGCCATGTTACGGGCGATTAGTGTAGCTTGGATATCACCTTGGATTTCTAATCCGAGAACACGGGTTCGAATCCTGTATCGCCCACATATCATCTCCGTAGTGACCCGATTTACTCATATACGGGGAGCAGGTCGGCCGAACCCATGAAGCGGGGAAGTCGTGCCTGGAAGAAGGCCGGCAATCAGCGATGGAAGTGGCGTCGCAAGAAGCTCCGCCGTCGCCGTGCTGCTCGCAAGCAGAACAAGCAGTGAGTTGCGCATCGCCTCACCGCTCTGTTGAAATATCGTTGCCGTCGGCCTGCTATTGCCTTGGGGGTATAGTATAGCCTGGTAGTACTACCGGCTCCAGACCGGTGGAGGGGGGTTCGAATCCCTCTGCCCCCACTTTGAACCTCTATGAGATGGTTTGATGATGTGGACGCACGCACGCGCGCGTGATGCAAACCCGACGAGCCCCTGTGGCAGTGATGATTGCTCTCATGCTATCGATTCCATTTGTCGGGACGATTGCACCCCCGTCAGACGATGGTTTCAGCACACTTGGTGATGGTCAACTGATTCATTCCGATTGGACGACAGAAATTCCCGCACATCAGCCGTTGGTTTGGAACACGAATCCTTGGTGGACTTGGACGAGCATGGATCAAGATCGAAATGGCATTCATGACAGCCTACAATCGGCGATTGGTACAGTTTGGGTGGGCCTGTCCTATGACCACACTCCGACCATTGAAGATGAAAACCGATTGACTGAATTGGGCTACACTCCAAAGTTGGTTATTCCTGCAGTTGATGCCATTCTGATTGGGGCAGTCGATGCACTCAATGTAACGCAGTTATCTCAAATTGAGGGTGTTGTCATGGTCGAGAGATATGGTAACATCGTGTTCTATGGTGACATTCAAACACTCGCCGTCAAGGCACGAAACTCCACTGAATACCCCGAGAGTGCTTGGCAACTCGGCGTTTCTGGACACGGGGTCAACATTGCATTGACTGACACCGGTGTCGACAGCGAACATCCAGGTCTCGAAGGCAAGCACGTGGCTGGTTATGATGCGGTCTGTTATGTCCATAGCGATCCAACCTGTATTCTGGCAGGCGGTCGGGAGACGGATGGATCCTTCGACCCTGATGATGGGAATCAGCACGGAACCGCTTGCATGGGAATGGCTGCCGCTACTGGAATTGAAGCAGATGGTTCACAATCTGAATTTTATGGAAGTGCACCCAACGCATCGCTGGTCGATGTTCGTATTGGGACCGACATCGGGGCAGGTCCGTTTGAGACTTATCTAATCGAACAAGAGTTCTACGAATCTGCAATGAACGGACTTCAATGGATTATCGACAATAAAGACACAGCATGGCCAGGTGTTGACGAATCACTACACGGAATTGACATCATTTCCCTATCTTGGGGGATCACTAGTCATGAGAGTGGAGGGAGCGATGGTGAAGACATGCACAGTCGGATTCTCAATGAAGCAACAGAGGCCGGTGTCACCGTCTCAAACGCTGCAGGAAATGATGGGGAGGACAATGATGGCCTCTCAGGAATGAGTTCATCATCACTCTCGATTACAGTCGGTGCAACGGATGATAAAAACACGGTTGACAGAGATGATGACACCATCGCAGGCTATTCTTCACGCGGACCCCGCAGAGACAATGGGGATGGCAATCCAATCAACGAATTGATTCCAGAGGTCTCTGCCCCTGGCACAAATATCATTCAGGCTGAAGGATGTGTCACCAGCGGTGGTTGCAGCAACCTATTCAGTGACGCTAGTGAGAATACCTACACCGGCCGTGGTTCGGGAACATCCTACGCCACACCTGCAGTGACTGGTGTCATCGCACTGGTAATGGAGGCCAACCCTGACTTGAATCCAATGCAAATCAAGGAAGTTCTCAAGCAGACCGCTGAACGTCGAGGACCTGCATCAGCCCCTGATGTCGATCCATACTGGAATCGGGACTTTGGTTACGGTATGGTCGATGCGCGTGCTGCTGTAGAAATGGCCTTCTATCTCGGCGAAACCAACCAAAGCACAACCATTGATTGGACCGTTCAGAATCACTTACTGAATGTCACTACTGAAGGTGGAAAGGTGATTATTACTGGACACGCTTGGACTCAGTCAGATATCATCGATATGATTGAATTCCGCATTGGAGATGGAAACTGGAAGGAGGCTACCTACGAAGCAGTTCCTGAAGAGTTGGGCCCTCTGACACCATTCAACTGGACGGTTGCAATCGATTTGTCCAGCATCCCATCTGGCCTCCAGACAATCGAGGTTCGTGCGACCGGTGCAAATGGACACTCACTCCCAGTATTGGTTGAAGTTGAAGGCGTAGATTCATCTGCAAGTTCCTCAAGTTTCACTCTGATCATCGCTCTGCTTGGGTTGGCAGCTATACTGACACTAGCCACGATTATTTTCGCTATGAATCGTCCATCTGTCAGGCTTGACGAAGGCGATATTTTCGAAGCTGAATTACTTGAAGAAGAGGATTTGTCCTCTCTCACTGTTGCCGAACTCAAACAAAGATTATCTGACAAGGGATTACCAGTTTCAGGAAACAAGGCCGAATTGATTGCTCGTTTATCGACTCAAACCGCTTAAGGGCGAGAGGCTGTTCCGGCCGAACATGGCCGGCTTTTCCGACCGCGCACTGGCGATTCAGCCGACTGGCGTTCGCAAGATGTTCGATATGGCCGGAGACGACGTGATCTCGTTTGGATTGGGCGAACCAGATTTCCAACCACCTGAGGTTGCCATCGATGCAATGTGCAGAGCGATGCGTGATGGTCACAACAAGTACACCACCACTGCGGGCCTCCCGGCGCTCAGAAAGAGAATCGCAGAGGATTGGGCTTCCGTCCAACCCGGTTTGGATGAAAACAATGTGTGTATGACAATGAGTGGAACCAACGCTCTCCTTTGTTGCTCACTTGCACTTCTCAATCCCGGTGACAACATCCTATTGCCTGAACCATATTTCCCACTATACGCTCCTGATGCGACACTTTGTGGCGCAGAATCCCGATTTTACCCGTGCTTGTTCGAACACGAATTTGTCCCCCAAATTTCTGATTTGGAAGCACTTGTCGATGAGAATACCAAGGTGATTCTCTACAATTTCCCAAGCAACCCGACCGGTGCGACTATCGATTTAGAACAGCGCGATGAATTGCTTGATTTCGCTCGACGTCATGATTTGTGGATCATTACAGACGAAGTGTATGACAGAATCATCTACGGAGCGGAACACGTCTCATTCCTTGGAACAGGATACGAGAAAACATTGCTTGTCAATTCATTTTCGAAGACATTTGCAATGACTGGGTGGAGAATTGGCTACATTCTTTCTACAAACTTAGAGGCGATGAAGCAATTGGTGAAACTGCAGTATTACGTGACCGCTTGCAGCAATGATGCGATGCAATATGCTGTATTGGCTGCATTTGAGGAGGCCTACGATTATCCTGCTGAAATGACACGAGAATTCCAAGCACGACGGGATTTGATTTGTGGGCGCCTCAATGCCATGCCCGGTGTTTCATGTCATGTTCCTGAAGGTGCATTCTATGTCTTCCCTCGGGTAGAAGTTCCTGGAATGAATTCAGAAGAAATTGCCATTGAGTTGCTCAAGGGTGGGGTTTTGTGTTCACCGGGTTCGGCCTTTGGCCAATCAGGTGAAGGGCACCTCCGTTTTGCTTACACAATCGGTCGAGAAGACATCTCCCTAGGTATGGATAAGGTCGAAGACGTTCTCACTAAACTCAGAGATGACAACTGAGGTACAACAATGTCGATCACCGCAGATCTGACCCGCCTCGTTTTCGGTCTGTCCGTTGGGATTATTTTACCTCGAATCCCGTTACTATTCTTCACACGTTTCCTCAATTTAGAGCGAGACCTACCGCCCCACCCCGACCCCATTCCAATCGGAGTTCCTTTGATTCAGAGACTCTTGCTAATGCGACGAGTACATACGATGTGTTGGATGATTGCACTATTGCCCATGCTGCTTGGTTACTTTATTTTGAAATCCTCACCTGAGCCTTTTGCTGTAGGTCTGGTTGCAGGCGGCTCATGGTTCATCCTCTCTCGAATCGTACCGTTGCACATGGGTAGCGGATTTGGGATTCTCCCACTTTCTTTAATTCAAGAAATCAACAACCTAAGGGAGCCGGAGACCCGTTGTTGTGAACACCAACAATTGCAATGGGAAGTGAGGTCGATTCGCTGTAACCATTGTAGGGATGTGGCGAAGGACACACCTCGTCCGGATTTGGGTCGAATCCGCTCCGATGGAAGACTGATGGGCACTCTACGCATCCTATTGATGGACGGGCATTCGGTCTTCCCGCCGAATGAGGAT
This sequence comes from uncultured euryarchaeote, assembly GCA_937901365.1. Lineage (GTDB taxonomy): Archaea > Thermoplasmatota > Poseidoniia > Poseidoniales > Thalassarchaeaceae > MGIIb-P. Next base: position 19,360 of record CALCEF010000140.1, read on the forward strand.
TCAGTCATCGGGCAAGGAGTCGAGTTGCTCGGCCAAGTCGCTGAAGAGGAATGAGCCGTCATCCTCATCTTCGTCCAGCACTTCTTCTTCATCCTCAGTCTCTTCATGGACATCGGTCCCAGTACCCTCGGTGGTTTGACCTGGTGCTGGCAAACCTACAGCCTCTTCC
>CALCEF010000141.1 GCA_937901365.1 uncultured euryarchaeote
CGCTCCAATTGCGTCTCAGTACGCCCTTCTTTGGTAGGTGGCAAACGGTGTTCTGTCCGCCCCTCAAGGACGATTTCAGCCTCGGTCAATGCATCACCTCAGTAGTGCTCAAAGACAATCTCAGGATTGCAATGTGTGACTTTGTGTCCATGGTCGCGAACCTCACCGACCACTTGAGTTCCTTCAAGGCGGCCCGCCACCCATTCGCAGACAGCATCCGCATGGTCAGAATCCACGACGAGAACCATGCCCATTCCGAGGTTGAATGTGCGGGCCATTTCCCAATCTGAGATTCCACCAGTCGATTGAATCCAATCAAATTCGGGAAGAACCGGGAGTGGATTTTCAATATGCCAACCCAGAGTGTCATGCAATCGTAGTAGATTGGACAACCCCCCTCCGGTGACGTGACAAATGCCGTGTAGTGCATCTGCGGGGCACGGTCCATTCCCGGCCCGACAAGCATCGATGAGGTCAGTGACAGGATCGACATAGATTCGAGTTGGATTGAGAAGAACTTCACCCAACATAACGTCACCGTCACCCATTCGGACGATGTCTCGCCCAGGATGTTCAGTGGCGAACGGCGCTGCATCCGTGTACGAAAGGCCGCTCAATTCCACGACCTTACGCACCAGTGAAAATCCATTGGAGTGCACACCACTTGCAGGCAACCCAATCATGACATCTCCAGATTGAATATTGGCGCCTGTAATCGCTGCACCTTTGGGTAGCCAGCCCAGCGCGGTTCCGGAGAGATCTAGTTCGGTAACGATGCCTGGAAGACTCGCAGTTTCCCCACCAGCGAGTGTAACTCGGGCGATTCGACAAGCTTCAGCGAGACTTGCACCGATGGCTGCGTGTTGTTCAGGGTCTGGCTTTGGAACAGCGATGTAGTCGACAAAAGCGATGGCTTCTGCGCCCACGCATAGTAGGTCGTTGACATTCATCGCCATGCAATCGATTCCGACACCACTCCAATGACCCATCATCGAAGCGATTTGCAACTTGCTTCCAACCCCATCGGTGGCCAATGCCAGCAGGTTGTCTCCAAATTCGATTAGACCTCCAAATCCTCCGGGCAAATCGACAGGTGCTCCAGGGGTGCCAGCCGCTCGAACAGAACGCGAAAGCGCTCCGACCAGTGATGCGACTGAAGCCCCTTCTAGGTCGATGTCGACACCGCTACTCGCGTAGTCCAGACCCTCAGCCTCGTCGCTCATCGGTTAATGCGAGTCGCAGCCCCCCCTTCATGATGCCGTCATCGACCGTTTCGCTCTACGAACAGGGCCGCAGCAGACTTCATACCCCGACCCACCCCCTCCGGGGGTGCGGAAGTGAAGTGATGACCACGCAACGACGACTCCTCGTGCTGCTGATGACGACCCTCTTACTCGGTACCGGCCTAGCCGGTTGCTTGGGTGGAGATGATGGTGGAGGTGCAACAGAACCGACGCCAGATCCAGATGGCGAAACAGGTGGAGATACCACCTTCGCAGATTCAGATGGTGATGGAATTGTCGACCTTCTTGATCAGTGTGCAGATACACCTGCAGGCACCACTGTGGATTGGTCAGGTTGTCCCGAAGCCGCAGATACGGATGGCGATGGCGTCATCGACGATGATGACGATTGTCCTGGCACAGCAACAGATGCTGAAGTTGATGCCAACGGTTGTGAGATTGTATACGACACCGATGGTGACGGAGTAGAGGATGGCCTAGACGCCTGTCCTGGCACTTTGGCGGGCATCGAGGTTGATGCCAACGGTTGCGAAGTCGTCTACGATGCAGACAATGATGGTGTGCAGGATGCTGATGACTTGTGCGCGGATACCGAAGATGGTGTCGAAGTGGATGCCGATGGCTGCGCAGTGCCACAAGACAGTGATGGCGATGGTGTTCTCGATGACGATGATCAGTGCCCAGACACACCCTCTGGAATTACAGTAGACGAGAACGGTTGTGAGATTGTTACCGGCCCCGTAATCGAAGTGAAGATTGGTGTCTTGACACCGCGTACAGGTGACAATTCGCACCTTTCAGAAGGTCTTGAAAATGCAGCGCAGATGGCCGTTGAGGACATCAATGCAGCCCAGAGTGCTTACGAATTTTCATTGGTCTACTTTGACACAGAATCTTCTGGCTCAAAAGGCAGTGTAGGGTCTTGGTCATTGATTGAGGGCGATGGCGTATCTGGAATTATTGGCGGCGCATCCTATTCGGTTTTAGACAATGCATTCACACCCCCACCCAACCAAAATCAAGCCAAACCCATTCAGCACCAAATTCCAATCATCACCCCATTTGTAGCGGACGGTGGATTGGAAGAGATCTCTGATGATGGCCTAATGTGGCGTGTGATTCCCAGCGAATCAGACAGCGCTAATGGGGCTTTGATGTGGTCCAATATTTACGAATTAAACAATCTTGCAATTTTCTACGAGGATAGTGGATTCGGTCGTTCATCTGAGAGGATCTTCTCGGCGTCTTATGATGAATCCAGCATATGTGCTACCCTACCTTACCCAACCAATCCTACCGATGCTCAAATTGAGGCCGCTCGCGATGAGGCCGTTGACCTTGGTTGTGAAAATGCCGTCCTCTTCTCCAAAGATACAGACGCAGCGAGATTGATTGTGAAAATCAAGGGTGTTCTTCCAGAAGCAAGAATCGTAGCATCTCACCAATCTGGTTATGCAGAATTCCCAGAACTCATGGCCCCTAGTGTGCGTAACCTTGCACTCGGTGTTGTTGGAGCCAATGCTTCACAGACATGGGAATCACCTCTCCAATCCAATTTCGAGGCCGATTATCTGGACGCCTTCGGCTCAAATGCACCATCTCATGCCGGCTCAGCCTACGATGCAATGATGATTATGGCACAAGCTGCAATTCAAGCGGGCTCTAGTACAGGTAGCGATATCAAGGCAGCCATCCCTACAGTCGGAACTGGCTATTCCGGAATTGGAGGCACAATCACCTTCGACGCATATGGAAATACGCCCGAGATGATGTTTGATCTATTCCGCTTCGAGGAAGCGGGCGACACCGACAACGATGGTGAAGTTGACATGACGTTTGAGGAGATGGGATACTGGAATTCATGGGATGGAATCTCCTCTCAATGCCGTTCCAATGCAGGAACCGTAGTCATCGGTATGCTCAGCCCACAAACGGGAATCCATTCCCCTTACGCCCAAGGTGAGGAAAATGGCGTCCAATTGGGTGTCGATCTACTCAACATCAATCAGCGTGGTACTTGCTTTAGCTTGACGATTGCCGACACTCAATCAACGCAATCAGGGGCTGCGAGCGCAATGCAGAATCTGGTGAATGCTGGTGTGGTCGGTGTCATTGGCCCTCACTCAACAGAGGAAGCCATCGGAGCACTGGTGGTCGCCGAAGCAAACAACGTGCCGATGATTACCTTCGGCGCTTTCTCAAACGAAGCCATGGAAAGTGCATGGGAGGGTTGTGGAGTCACATGTACACCTTCTGACTATGGATATCTTTGGCGAGTATCCCCTGGCCAAGACCATCACGTATCTGCTCTGTCCGCACACATTTCGAACGGTGGTTACACCGATGTCGCCATCTTGAATGATGCTGGCAAAGACAACACTGCGATTGCAACCGCCCTCAGCACAGCGCTTGGAAGCACCTGTTCAGAACAATCATTCCCTGTGGGTCAAACCGATTTCAGCACTGAAATTTCAGCCCTATCTGGATGTGATGCAGTTGTAATTCTGGCAGAGTCAACCGATGGTGCTGCGATCCTTGCTGAAATACACACTCAAGCATTGGACATCGCCAAAATCGGTGGCCATGGAATGGGTGACATCTCCATGGAAGACACAGTCTCAGACCCAGCACACATGGACGGATTGACAGGTATTCGCATGGGAATCGATCACGATTTGGCCGAGTATGATCACGAACTGAAATATGTGTACATGATGAATTATGGAACCGAATTGCAATCGTATGCAGCATGGGCTGGAGACGCCTCTCTCATCCTTGGAACAGCAGTACTGTTGGCCGATGTGGGTTCTCACACAGCAACTCCACAGAGAGTCAATGAACACGGTATTTCAGCCGCAGCGGATCAATATGCTGTGAGTAGCGGTGAAATTTCATTGAGCACAGTCGATGGTGAAACCAGTCACACCAACCTCGATGTCTATGAATGGAGTAACACTGGTGAATTCACAGAGATCGGCCGCTGGCGCGAAGACCTCGGCTTGGTCATGTTCTGAGAGCATCCAAGCAGATTTCGGCCGCCCTTTGGAAGTGCGACTTCGCATTTTGCATGCGATGCCCATCATCGAGTTCGATGAGTTCAACCACCTTCGCTTGTTCTTTTGCAACTCGCCTTGAATTTTCAAGGGGCACAACATCATCCTGAATTCCATGTAGGATTACAGTTGGGTGATTCAATTCAGGCCAGGACATTTCTTCTGCGGTTTGCATGAAATCCCAACCAAGTGTCATCTCAAGTTCAAATCCACGATATTCGTATGCATCGGTGTCCTCCCACCGCTTCATTTCCTCAACGGTAAGTCGGTCATGCCACATTTCTGCAAGCCCGAAGGCAGGGGCGATGAGCAACAATCCAAACGACGCATCCGGTCGTAGCGCACTGGCGTTTGCAGCGGCCAAACCACCCATTGAGGAACCCACGACAAGATCAAAATCGCCGGCATCAATATGCTCGAGCAACACTCCGGTTTCTTGCTCAATATTCCAACCGTTTGCAGACATGATCGGTGCGACAACATCCCAGCCCAATTCCTCGATCATGTGAGTCGGCTTTCCACCATTAGGAGAGCCTTCGAATCCGTGAGCGAACAGAACTCGCATATCATCCGCCCATCGCATTTTCTAGTCAAATTCTAGTCCGAGCAACTCAAAGTCAGCGAGAGGGCAACGCGTCATCATCGCATGATCCATGACCCTGATGTGAATTTCAGCTACAACATGGACCGTTGCTTGGAATAGATGGCCCGCATGTACATTGTTGTCATCATCCGACCAGCAGCAGTGGATATGGGTGAACGGTTCTCCCTGCTTTGTGCGAGCAATATTGCCTGAGAGGCTTACCAATTCAGATGGCGGGTCCAATGGTCGTCTTTGGTAAACGCCTTCTTCATTCATGTAACCATATTGATTGTCACGAGTTCGACCAATACCGCTCGTAATCGCGGCCGCATCGAATCCAAGATTATCTGCCAGTTCCTTTAGTGCTGCATGAATTTCTTCCCCGGGGTCAAGCCGCACGAGGATGTCACTTCCTGAACGTGTGTGTTCCATGCCCTCGGCTCCCTTTAGGCCGTTCAAAGGCCTTCCCTTCAAAATGGTAGGAATTCCAATTGGAAAACCTTCCATTGGAAATCGCGATGGCCCTGACAGCCCGCATCGTAGGCTTCTGATTCCAGTGGAAATCATGGGGTTTGGACCTCTTCTTCCACTAAGTTAATGGGATACGGATTATCGATGCGAATGCCCTGCGCGGAGGATGTCAGATGCTTCAGGTTCATGATTCAGCGGCTCGATGGCGTTCCTTCTTTGAGGAAACCTGTGCCAATGAGATCTCCACACTGGCAGCATCTTGGCCGAGACAAATTGCATTTACTCAGGATTTCGCACAAATTCAGTCATGGGATGTGCCGTTTGCAGAGTTGATTCTCAATCATCCTCGCGCTACGATTCGAAATGCCGATACCGTATTGGCAACTCTTTGCCGCGAATCTGGATACGAAGCAAATCCGAGAATACGAATCACTGGGCTTCCTCCCGATGCGCTTCACAAATTGCGAGAGATTAGCAGTGAAGAAGTCGAAACTTTCACCACATCCGAGGTCATCGTCACTAAGGTTAGTGAATTAAAACCCCGAATTTACAATGCAATTTTCACCTGCACAACCTGTGGGAACACAATCGAAATTTCACAACCCAATGAATTGGAATTGATTGAACCATTGGAATGTCCCGAAACTGGTGGTTGTGGTCGAAGGCGAGCCGGCGGTCAAACCCGATTCGATTTGCGCTGGGAAGATTCGGTCATGATCGACAACCAATGGATCGAGGTTCAGGAACTCCCGGAGAACGTGAAGCCAGGTTCACAACCAGTGCGTTTGAGTGTGCTTGCAGAAGCAGAATTGGCTGGAAAACACGTCCCTGGTGAGCGGATTCGAATCAATGGAATTCCATATGTTCGTACCCTCAAGCGTGGAGGCGCAAAAACTCCAATGTTCGACATCTACATCTCGTTGCATTCAAGTGAGAGAAAGAACATCCCTCTCGAAGAAATCGAAATCACCCCGAGTGAAATTGAAGAAATTGAAAAGGTCGCTGACCGCGATGATTTGGTTGAATTGTTTGTTCGTTCAATCGCCCCCTCAATTATTGTCGGCGAAGAGAAAATGAATTGGATCAAGAAATCACTCGTTCTACAGTTACTCGGCGGAGTGGCCCGCAAATTCGACGATGGCACCCGAACACGTGGTGATATCCACATTCTGTTGCTCGGTGATCCCGGTGTTGCTAAATCTCAGATTCTCTCATTTATGGGGCGAATTTCTCCACGCGGCCGATTTACCACCGGTGGTGGAACGAGTGCTGCTGGACTGACTGCTGCAGCCGTTAGAGACGCGTTCAACGATGGTCGTTTCTCATTGGAGGCAGGTGCTCTTGTACTCGCCGACCTCGGTCTGTGTGCAGTTGACGAATTTGACAAGATGACGCCTGATGATCGGGGTGCAATGCACGAGGCGATGGAGCAGCAGAGAATCAACATCAACAAAGGTGGAATCAGTGCGACAATGCCCACTCGGTGTGCTGTTCTCGCAGCTGCAAACCCAAGAGATGGCCGGTTCAAAGATGTTGATTGGGGCGACCCGTCGACATATCTCCACAAACAGATTGATCTTCCACCTCCCTTGATTTCACGTTTCGATATGGTTTGGATGATTCAAGATTCAGTCGACAAGGGTAGAGATCGAAGAATTGGTGAACACATCATTCGCGTTAAGCGAAAAGGAGTCCCCGAACACCTGATTGAAAGTGGGCATTCTGTTGAACCAGATGCTCTGTTGAAGGATCAAATATTCACAACCGATGTGGATGGAAATGATGTGCTGACAGCCGATTTCTTGCAAAAGTATGTGGCACATGCAAAGCGAACATATCACCCAACCAGCGACGACAAAGTCATGACAATATTGGTTGATCATTATACAGAAAAGCGTCAGAAGATGGATGACGATGTCAATTCGGTATCACTGACCGCTCGTTCTATTGAGGCTACACTACGAATGGCCGAGGCCAGAGCCCGATTGTATCTGAGAGAATATGTAACAGAAGATGATGCAAAACAAGCGATTGCGATGGATGGAATTTGGCGCCATCTGGCCAACGATTCGAATATCAATTCTGATCACACTGGAGTCCCAAAGAGGGCACAGAGCGCCGAGAGAACCATCATGGCTATCGTTCGAAATCTGTGCCGTGAATTGGATGGTGAGTGCACAACACCTGAAGTTTACAATGTTGGACTTGAGCAAGGCTTCGACGAGGAGACCATCGATCGTGTACTCAACAACATGCGGAATCGCGGTGATTTGTATTCCCCACGCATCGGTTTGTGGAGATTGAATTGATTGAGATAGTTCAACACCGCTGCCCCTTTAGGGGGGCAGCGACTGGCAAACTCCCATGGCAGAAGACATTCCAGGGGATGTCTCAGACGCCAACGGGCTAGACCCAACCGCACTGGGCTTCATGTGCGGCCTTGAGGTCCACCAGCAATTGGCCACCGGCAAGTTACACTCGCGTCAACCCAGCACTCTGTATGAGGATGGAATCGAAGACATCGAAGGACGATGGCCAAGCGCACATCGCAGATTGCGAGCCGCTCGCGGTGAAGGTGGTAGAATCGATATTGCTGCCCGCTTTGAACAACGCCGCAACCGCTCTTTTGTCTACTACCAATCACCCAATGCAGGCCTCATCGAGATGGACGAAGCCCCTCCGTTGGAGCATGACAGTGACGCTGTCGAAGTCGCTTTGACGATGGCGGCGATGATGGATGCAAAACCTGTTGGCGCACTTCAAGCGATGCGCAAAACCGTGGTCGATGGTTCCAACACCAGCGGCTTCCAGCGAACAACTCTAATCGCTACACATGGTTCAATCCAAACACCAACAGGTCCTGTCGGAGTCGATGTCATCTGTTTGGAAGAGGACAGTGCACGGAAATTGGATACGCGTTCGACATCCGATGGTGAACAGGTCGTATACACCCTTGATCGATTGGGCGTCCCCTTGGTCGAGGTTGCAACAGCACCCGATGTCCAAACGCCTGAGCACGCCAAGGAAACCGCCCTAGCATTGGGCACACTGCTCAGAGACACCCGTCGTGTACGCCGTGGCCTTGGCTCCATTCGGCAAGACCTCAACGTCAGCATCGGTGCTGGCGATCGTGTCGAAATCAAAGGTTGTCAGGACCTAGATTGGATTCCTCGAATCATCCGTCTTGAAATGGCTAGGCAGTTGCATTTCTACCGCTTGGCCAATGAACTCAGAGCCGAACTCGGTGTAGCACCACTTCCTACTCATCGAGATTTGGATGATGCTGAACTAGAAGCAACAGTGGCAGAAGCGGTCTCTAATCAATTACCATTTGAGTTGCAAGATGTCACCACAGCACTTGCCTCATGCGAATCCAAAATGGTGGCTACCTCACTATCATCAGGTGCTGTTGTACTCGGTCTTTCTCTTCCAGGATTGGCCGGGAAACTTGGCACTAAAACCCTCGATGCAGAAGGCGCACAATTGCCTAGGTTGGGTCGTGAATTGGCCAGTGCTGCCAAACTGGCAGGTGTCAAGGGAATTTTCCATTCAGATGAGCTTCCAGCATACGGAATTACAGAAGCAGAAACGGCGGCTTGCGCGGCAATTCTCGGTGATTGCTTTGTTCTTTGTGTTGCACCACAATGGCAAGCAGAATTGGCACTAGAGGGTGTGCATTCTCGCGCCAAAATGGCTTATCATCGAACCCCGCAAGAGGTTCGTAATGTCGTGATTCGCAAAGGCGCACCAGAGGATGGGACGACCACGGCGATGCGTCCCTTGCCCGGCGGCGCCAGAATGTATCCTGAGACCGACATCCCCACGACCCCAATCGCTCCAGAGAACTGGTCTTCAATCAAGGCGAATCTCCCTCCGTCTCGAGACGAACGGTTCGCTCGTTTGGGCACCACCGGTCTGTCAGAGAACCAAGTCTCTGCTCTCATTTCTGGAGAGTTAGACGATTATTTCATGGACGGAATTTCAGGTGAATTGGCTTTGCCTGAGAAGGCATGGGCGAGTGCATTACTAGATTATGGAACAGAGAAAATCAACGCTCTCGCAGTCGCCATCCACCTTCGCGAATCTGGTTCGATTACTCGAGAAGGTGTCGAGCCATTGGTCAACGATGCAGATACAGAAGATCTTCCAACTCTTCTCTCTTGGATGGCATCAGAAGCAGCCAGTCGAGGATTTGAACCCGCAGACACGGGGGCTGTCGATGCTGCCGTTGCAGAAGTTCTCGCTGAGCGGGCAGACTTTGTTGCCGAGCGTGGCATGGAAGCCCTTGGACCTTTGATGGGTGTAGTCATGGGTAAATTGGGTGGTGCAGCAGATGGGAAAGCGGTCTCAGCCGCTCTGAAAGAACAGATTCAGAGGCTGCTCTGATGCGACGCGTCTTGCTCATGGTCGGGTTGTTTCTGTTAGTATCATACCCCGGTCATGCAAGTGACGCCCGTCACGCTGAGTGGGTCACAGATCCAATACTGCCCGATGTCCAATGGAATGCGAGTGTTGACATTGGCTACATCTCAACCGCGCCGTTGGTCAAGGAAGGTCTAGTCATCGTCAAGGGAGGAGGTGACCCCTTCACTGGGGAAGGGGCAGGCTTGGTTGCCTATCGCGCAGATACCGGTGTAGAGGTTTGGAGAACCATTCACACAGCCAGTGACAGGGGCTTTGAGACGGCACCGTTGTTGCACATCTATGCATCAGAATCACCATCCTCCTGTTTGCCAACAACTGATTTGGTTGTCACAGGATGGACTTCTGGTCAACTCACAGCGTACGATTTTGCAACTGGAGTCGAATTGTGGAATCAATCTACAGATGCCCCGAATTGGGGCATTACTGGTGGCGGCTTTTCGATGTCTGATGGCCAAATCGTATGGCCGACTGAAACAGGCATCATCCATGTTTGTTCATCGAATGGAACCACATTGCATCAACATCATGATTCCAATTTACGCACCTATCGTGCCAACCTTGGAATATTGTTTGATTGGGAATCCGATGAGAATGGAACCATTGCGACATCTATGGAATGGTTGCAGGGAACTGAATCAGCTCACCTATTGCGGTACGACAGCAATTCCTCCTTAATCGAAGACATTGATCTTGTGACATTGGCCAACCTTACCGGAACCTGGCGAATCCGTTCGACACCGGTTTCAGTCATGGGACAGGGTGTTCTGCTCCATCTTCATGCGGATGGTGAATCACGACTCATTCGTTTGCATTGGAATGAAACCGGAGAACCAGAATTGCTTGATTCAATTTCGTTGGGCCCAGGTACTGCAACAACTCCAGCCGGCTTGGGATATCTATCCGCAGTTGCCGGTTTAGATGATGTGATTCATTATGGATTTTTCAATGGGTCCATGTCTGAAACAATTCGCTGGAATGCAAGCCATGTCGTAGGTGAAATCAGCTGGATCCAGTGGGGTGAGGTGGACGCGATTTGTTTACCACAAAATACAGCAGAAGGTTCGTGGCATATCGCCATCGATGTCAATCACAGTGTTGAATGGGTTCCAGATCAGGCTGGATATCTAACCGCTGGTTGTGGTTCAGATGGCCAAGTTCATGCGGCTGCAAATGACGCCTCTTGGCTGGAAGTTCGATATGACCCCATAGATTGGAATTCGATACACAACGAAGCAGATCAAACGCTTGGAACAACGGATGAACCAACAACCGAGGAGCCTGAGGAAACCGAAGACGAAACACCCACTGAATCCAAAGGTTCCGACATCCATTGGACTCCATTTATCATCCCATTCATCGGGGCTGGATTATTCCTCATTGTGGCACAGTTTGCAGTGAGTTCAGACACGCGTCGAATGATTCAGATTGGCGCCATGTGCATGGTCATACTCGGACTGATCATGGCGGGTGCAATTTACAATACACAAATGGTCGATGAACCAGAACCCGATACGAGTCAGCGTACACGTGCTGCAATGTTGGTGCCAGCACTGGCTGAGGGACTGGGCGAAAACGAGGTCCTCGTCTCTATTCACTTCCCGGAATCCTATGCTCCTGAACGTTGCACTGAAAGCGGTCTATACTTCGAGGGAACTGGCCAATCTTGGGAAATCGCTTCTCCACCGGAAGGCAGTTTTTGCATCATTGTTTCCACCGTGAAACTTGAAGCGGGGAAGACGGTTGAGATGGTGACTTTAGAGAGTCTTCACGAATACCAATTGACCTACGAAGTTGAACAACAAACCCTCGGCGCTTTCCTCCTCGATATAGGGGATGCAGAAGGTGGAACAGATGGCCGATGGTGGAGCTACGATTTGAACGGCGGCTACGGCACGATTGGGATGGGTGAACAAGAGTTGCAGAACGGCGATCATGTCGACTGGCATTTCGATGTGGGCCAGTTCTAATCAGGTAACACTCAAACACCGCTTTGTCTAGTGTCGCCTCCATAGGAGGCGATTTTCATTTCAGTTTGGGGTTGGCAGGGTGAACGAGCGGCTCAGATGGGTCCGCCCAGACACTTCCGTTTACCCTTCCTTGTTCTCGTCGTCGTCCTGCCCCTGCTGCTTGAATGGCGCTATCTTGCAGCTTGGGGAGGATTCCTGTTTCTATGGTCTGCAGCGATGGTCGGCCCAACCTCACTATTGCGATGGTTACGCGTTTGGATCCCGTTGTCAATTCTATACGGATTGATTCTCCTTTTGTTTAGTGGCACCGGCGATTGGCAACAAATTTTGTTGCTCATGGGTCGTTTGCTCATCGCTCTACTCGGAATGCAGATTTTGACTTGGTCAGTCCCTCCGTCAGATGTTGTCCGAGCCTTTGAATGGGCTCTACCTCGTTTGGGCGTATCCTTGGCCATCGCTTTGCGATTGGTGCCCCGATTGGAGCGCAGTGCGAAATGGCGTCTTGAAACACTTGAGGAACGCGGATTCATCGAACAAGAATCTGGCATGAAAGCGCTGAGAACACGAGCGTCGATTTGGCCTGGGTGGTTGGCTGATTCGCTGGATCATGCCCACGATTTGGGTGACGCTGTCCAGTCCAGAGGAATATTGGCGCCTCGGAGATGGCGCCATGGAGTCAGACGTAGAATCATTCAACGAGCGCTAGGTGAAGATGTTCGTGAAGATGGTGTCAACCCACATCATTTCTCTGATTCAGTTCAATTGGGACTCGATATAGAGATTAATTTGCCAGACGGCCGTAGTATCGGCCGACACAAAGAATTGCTAAGAGGTGGCAATATTGTGCTTCTCCGCGGCCCCTCAGGTTGCGGAAAATCCAGTTTATTGCGAGTCATTGCAGGGGTATCACCATGGCAGCATCCAGTGACAGTCAACGGCAAGGTCCACATCTCAGGACACCCCACACTCGGCGAAGTCAATCTGGCGGATGGGCCGTTCACTGAATCGATATCATGCTGGATTCCACAAGATCCCGACCGCCATGGTTTGGCGGAATCCGTTCAAAGAGAATTCAAGATCGCCCGCCGACTTTCTGGCCCTTGGAAACAACAAGAAATGCTCGAATGTCTCGGTGAGTGGGACCTTCTCGATAAATTGCAATCACAACCAGAGAACCTGTCCGAAGGAGAACAACAACGTCTGCTATTGGCTGCCCATCTGGATTCAGCCCAACCGATCTGGTTACTGGATGAAGCGGATGTCCATTTGGACGAAGCAGGCTTCATCCAACTAGGCAAAGCGGTCGTCAAACATCGTGCCCGAGGTGGCCTCATCATCGTTGTAGCCCATCGACAGGCTCGATGGAAACGGATTGCAGATCAAGTGATTGATATTGGCGAACCAATGCCACCCTTGGAGTACCCCTCAGTGTGGGTTGAGCGAGGCGAAGAAGTGGGACTACCTCCGGAAGACACCCTGTTTTCCCATGAACTCAAACCGGTGCGCAGCGGCGATTTGGTCCTGGTT
>CALCEF010000142.1 GCA_937901365.1 uncultured euryarchaeote
TCGTCTTTAACGATGAACTTGTCATTGGGTGAGCGACCTGTTCGGTCTCCAGTTTCGGTCATCAAAACGCCGTGTGCGGTAAGGTTCCCTTCCCCTCTTCGAAGCGCTGCCTCGTACAGTTCTTGCCATTCCAAATTCCAATGCACTTGGCCTGTTGGCCTAAGCCCGTGGTGGGATAAGCCATGCTGCCCTTCAAGGCCAGCGCATCCGATGACCGAGAGGGCCATGTCGAGCGCGCCTCGCTGGACACTTATAGTGCATTTCGGCAGCCCATACCTGTGATTCGGCCCCCTTGGGGCCGCATTCAAACGGATGAATTCGATTCCATAACGGGGCGACGCTTATGCGACGAATGGATTGCTTCGTTGTATGGCGGGGGATGAAGATGATGATATCGAAGACCCCTCCGAGGATCGAATCATTGATTCTAGGACCTTCCAGATGGGCGGTGGCGTTGATCTTGATGCATTCATGACTCCCGATGATTTGGCCACTGCAAAACGACCTGCGCTCCCTGGTGGTTCGCCAACCGATGCTGTAGCTGGTTCACGCCCAAATGAGGATTCAGAACCGAGCAAAGATGTCGATGATGCGATTGGAGAAATATTCGAAGTGTTTGATTCAGAATCAGGGCCGAAGTCAGGTGATATTCTCGCTGATGGTACCGTCTATGAAACTCCTGAATTGGATACGATTACCGAGATGGCGGTTGAGGGAGAGCGACGGCTCCATTGGGCCTTGATGGTCACGATGATTTTTGTGTACAGCCTAATCGGTTGGCTTGTCGCCACCGCTCTAGAACCAATGATGGCAACGGCGGGATTAATCGGATTGGCCACTTTGGGATTCATCCTCGGTGAGCGTTGGGTTCCGGACAAGGGTATGCACATACTCGGAGTAACGTGGGTCATTATCTCAATGAAATTGCTCTACGGATTGGCAATCGATGCACACCATTGGGGTTGGATTGACACACCCCAACTCGGTGGATCGTTAATCGCACTTGTCGGTGTCAACATTTTGGTTGGATATCGACACAAACACGATGCAATCATGGCTCAGGCTACGCTTGTTTCTCTCGCACTGGCTTCAGCAGCGGGTTCCGTAGGTGGTGAATTGGGTGTTGCAGCGATGATTATGCTCGCAACAATCCTCCTACACGGCCTTGCATATCACCGCAAAAGTGGAAATCTGGCTTCACTTGGAATTGCCGCAAGTCATCTGTGGATTGGTTTGCACGCGATTCAATCTGATTCATTGAAAATAGGGGCACTAGAAATCCTGCCTCTAGCAGACCCGATGCCGCTGTTCTTGTTGGCTCTCGTTGTCACTTGCATAAACGGCTCGATGGCAGCTCGCTTCGCGCGCGCAGAAAACTGGTTCAGCAAGGGGATTGCAATCAGTGGTCTAGGAAAACCCGGATTGTGGGGTGTCTCCGTGGGCCTCGGAATGATTGGGGGCCTGCTTCTACTTGCGAGTGGGCGTGATGCAACCGGTTATTCTCTTGCAATCTTGTTGTCCCTACTCGCCGTCTATGGTGGCTCCTATCTCGTTGTCCGAGGTGTAGAAGCAATTGAGGTTCTGAAGCCGTTGCTCTCATCATTGCCTGTTCTGTTGATCGTACTCGTCAGTTTGGAATCTGATTTAATTGAAACATCATTCATTTCCGGATACGAAGCCTTCGCAGTATTGTCTACGATTGTGACAGTTGCAATGTTGCTCAAGCATCAATCAAACGTAACTGATCGAGTGCTTTGGTTGGGTAGCCTGGTTCTCATCTTGTTGCTAACCATACTCATCCCCGCTGATGCAGTATCTGAGGGTGGCGATGAGGGGTTGTATCTTCTCAGTGGTCTTACAATCATCCATCTGGCAACTGGGGCGCTCGCACTAAAACGAGTGTCTCCAAGTATTGCCGGTGTTACCGTCCTCGCACCATGGCTTTGGATGTTCATTCATGCACTGTGGACCTCTTCATTGGAATCTTTCTCCGAGGCTAGAGATATCGATATTGATTTGTTAATTGTTCTCGATCCAAAATTCGTTGCTTTGTACCTTACAATAGCTGCAATCATTCAATATCCAATCAATCTCAAGTTGGGAGATACTGGAGTCAACCTCGCGGGCAAATTAATCGGTGCAACCGAATTGAGTTCTCGCTTGCGAGATTCTGGCCTAATGCGATTGTGGAATCTTGGACTGATTTCTGGCCTTGCTGTATGGTTGATGTTTATCGACGGACGAGATGATGTTGGTTGGTATACACTGTTGGGTATCACATCTTTGGCGGCTGTCCACGTTGTCGCTGAATCCCAGGGAAGACATCAGGACAATCCGCGCACAATTCTTCTCTGTCTAGCACTTACGTTCGCAGTGCTGCAATGGAATTTCGGTGCGGACGCATTTTGGATGCTATTGCTAACCGGTGCTTCGGTTGCCATCCTTCTAACCCGTGGAGAAGAGGGGGCGACCTCGCAATTACTGAGTTTGACAATGGGTTTGTTGACTATGCAAATCGTATTGTTTGGACTAGACCACAGTCGGCCATTTCCCCTCCTCGACCCTGAACCTTTCGATCGAATACAAACCGGTTTTGTGATGATATTAGCCTCGACAGGGATTCTTGCGATCTATCTACCAAAGGCACGCCAATTGGAGAAATTGTTGCCTCCCGCAATCGCAGTTGTTTGTTTATTGAGTATTCAGATTTGGGCGGCTTCTGCTGAGGATATGCATGTGTCTCAATCGTTCCTTGCAATTGCTGCATTCGTGGGTTCCGCTCTGTATTTGGCCGCAACTGGTGAATTGAGAATGGAACTCAAGCAGGTTGGAAAGCGTGAGACGAGATTGGCTGAAATCCAACATAGGCAAGCCTTGGCTGCGGCTCTTGAGAAAGGCCAACTAACCGATGCGGTACATTCTGAACCAAAGTTGCTTGCAGAAACAACCTCTGCATCTTCAGCAATGATGGTAGTCGGTGCCGAAGAGAAGCCACTCGATATTCAGCAGGGAGGTAATTTGTTCCATTTTGCCGATGAAGAATTGGCTGCCAAGGCCACTGCGGATTCTACAGGAGTTCTCGCAAAATCACTCTCGCAGGCGATTTCTAGAGGCGGCATGAAAATGGCGGATGCCGAGTTGTATGATTTGATTGACAAGCAACGCAAGCGCCGTCGTAGATCAGGTGCACAATACAATTCGGAGGAGATGGACTTGTTGGTCGGTGACATACATCATCGGCCAATCATCGTCCTGTCCTTCATTGCAGTAACCACCTTTGCAGCATGCTGGGTCGCTTGGATGAATGGCCAATTGAACTCGGGACTGATGTTGATGGTGAGTTTGTTCGCTTTATCACTCACTTGGGTTTCTAGACAACGCGCGAAAGTCCACAACCTCAGATTACCCGATATCAATGGTATAGAAATGCCATTCTTCGTGACGATGGGTTCACTGGCATTGATCTATCTTGTCGGTCACTTCGGGCCACTTGGTAGCCTGTACAATCAACTAGATTTGATGGTTCTGACCTTTGGACTGATCGGCCTTTCTCTCATCTCATTGTATGGTCGTGAAGATCTACCCTGGAGAATACCAAGTGCGGTTGAAGGCATCGTGATGATGTTGCTACTTTCCAGACTTGTTGGTGCACTTTTATTCAACGCCACACCGTTCCCATTCACAATTGATCTACTCGACAATTCACACGGGTTCATCGATTGGCAATTGCCTTGGATATTCCATGAAATCACCTTGCTTTGTTTGGTTCTCGTTTGGGAATGGATTGAGGCCTTCCGGCGCACCAATGGTATGCCCGATCACAGAGGCGCTGCAGGTAGAGGTAGCTTCGCGCTGATGGTCGTCATGATTTCCGCTGGACCCGCTGGAATTCTCGCTGGAATTCTATGCATGAAACGCTCCTTCAATTGGAAACAACCCGCTGGTGTTGCTCTGTCCGTTCACGCCATCTTGGGAGGATTGTTTGCCTTCCTTGCATGGACCGAAGGTGATGGCTATCGAAATGTTCTGCAATGGACGATTTTTGGCACAGGATGTGCGATGTTACTCGCCCAAGTTTACACCGTCTTTGCAGAAATGCCGAAATGGACGACAGCATGGCTATGGAATGCCCACATTATTCTCCCCGTCGGTGTCTTTGCAATCGCCGGCTGGTCACCATGGTTAGTGGTCTGTATCCTAGCGTTATCATTGGCTACTTGGGTAGGAGGTATCCTACAACTTCGCAGGGGCATGCGGGTCATGGGCGCTCTGGATCTCGTCTTGGCATTATGCCTTGCATTGTTGATTCTGCAGGGTCAAATCCTCGAACCGAATATGCTACTGTTGATGCTCGTGGCACTTGGTATTGAGTTGGGTATTGTCGCTTGGTTGGGCACCAGACATGATATGGAATTGGCTCGTGATTGAGAATTCGTCCCTCTAAGAGGGACGGGTAACGTTCAAGCAGGTCGGCGATGTAGACATCCTCGTGAGCGGAACCTGGATTTCGGATCGGCCGGAGGCGGAGGAGCACCCCGTTGTGCCAATCGGACTCAATGAGATGGCTGTTCCCCGGATTTCAATTCTCGCTAGTTTCGGGACCATTGCAATGTTATTGTTATCGGCTATTTGGCTTGGTTTTGCGGCAAATTCATTCCTCAACCAATTCGAAGGTGCCTTTGCCGCAGTTGCCGAAGAGGACATCCAAGTCGATGGACGATGGACATGGGAGGCTACACTTCTGTTCGATAGTTGTGATGCCAGAAATGGTGATTGGTCTTGGCCTACAAATTTGGCAGAACAAGACGATGTTTTCTGGTTCCCCGGCGAATTGGAATGTGTTTGGGAGCACCAAGGTGAAGGTGATTATGCGCACTTGGCTATCCACAATGTCGATGATGAGCGTGAACTGCCTCTATCAATTGAAGTAAATCATGCTGCAATATCGATTGATGGCAACGGACAGAGTGCCGTTACATCAATTGCTGCAGGAGATGCAATCGTCATTCCTCTCCGACTCGAAACTCTGGTTGAAGAGACTCAATTTACAATCGATATTGTTCACGTTTCTTTGCCAGCAGCCAAAGTCAGTTTGGATGTAGATATGTTCTCAGATTTATCGGATCGAGACCGACATGCTAGAAGTGAAAGAATGAATGTCGCTTACACCGTTTGGGATGCAGACACGGATGAGCAATTGGATTCAGGTGCCCTACCCGCCACAGCTGGAGAAGATCCAATGTGCAATACTGATCCACCTGTCCCATGGGTCTGCTATATCGAAGGATTTGGTTGGGGTCTTGTCGGGTTGGATGCCGATGTGCAAGAATCGCTAACATTGTCTGGAACAAGCCACCGAATTCTCCTCCCTCCAGATCTGGCCTATGGAGATCGCGATGGGCATGAACTCCAAGATTCATGGTTATTGTTTGATTTGGAACTTGAGCAATTGCTTATCTGAAGCAATTGCCGAAAGGAACTTGCATGACAACCACATGCTCGCCTCATGGCGGGAATCAAACCGGTGGTGATGGTCCCTGACGACAATGCCCGAGCTTACGCCGACTCTAGCGCGCCCGCGCGCGAGGAAGAGGATGGGCTCTCTTTCCATGCAACAGATGAAATGCGCCGTTTGGCGACACCTTGGTCTGTCGCTCTAGCGCGCGCAACATTACTGGAGGGTTGCCAAATACCACAGGGTGTTGTTCTGGATCCTGCATGTGGTAGCGCAATTCAGTTGGCCGCACTTTGCTCAGTGCTAAATCGACCAGGCTTGGGCATCGAATTATCAGGTGCTGCAGCCCCACTCGCAGCGATTAATCTCGAGAGGTGCGCAACGTGGAAGGGACAAGGGTGGGGCGATTCAAGCCGAATCCTTTGGGGCGATGGAGTGGTTGCGGATTCAATCTTGCAAACCTATCACCAAAGTGTTGGAGCAACCTCGCCAATCGCGTTGTTACACATCGATCCTGCTAGACCTCAAAACGCTCAACAACACACTCTGGATGAAATGCAACCTCGGCTCGACCAACTTCTATCAGCATGGGCACCATTTCTCGCAAGACAACCTGCACTGATTCTTGATTTGTCACCTCGATTGTCGGACGCACAACGATTGGAAGTAGAGGAAATTGTTTCCTCCATCTGGGGAGATGTGCCCCGGACATGGCAGTGGATGACTCAAGGTCGAGGGCGTATTGATCGATTATCTCTCTGGGTGGGCCTCACTTCTGATTCACAACCAAATCGATTGGTCCGATTGTCAAAGGACGGGGGGGTGAGTTTACTCACAGGAATACAAGAACATTCAGTTGTTGAATCTGGACCGGTGGGGATTGGTCAATTTCTGACCATTGTCGATCCGTGTTTAGTCTCTAGTGGATTGGCCGAATCCTGGAGACAAAATGCAGTCAAGGGAAAGAATTCTAGTTGGATGAAACTCACCGGAAGACGCCCTGCTTTGGTTAGTAGTGATGCGATTTCAGATGAAAAGATAGTAAGCGATTTCGTACAGATATCAGGGCGTGTTGTTGATACGGTAGTAGGGGTGTCATTTGAAACACTGAGTGAAATCACTGAAGCCGCAAACTCAGCAGGCCTTACAAGTTTGAAATTACGTTGTCAAATAGATCCGGATCTACAACCCAAATTACAATCTGCAATCGATCAAAGCATGAAACAATTCGGACCCCAATCCAACGAAACGCGTGGATTCATTACCGAAAGTGGAGAAGGTTACGCAATCTGCCACCAGACGTGAATCCTGCCCCGTAGGGGCATTTTGTTACCTGCGAGTCGTTCATATAGGGGGGGCGAGTCGCGAGGATGCCTCACATGAGGCCACTGGGCGACCGGTGAACAGGGGAGGACCCAAGAATGGCAAAAATTGACGAGACAGAACTCGGAGATGATTTCAACTACATCATCCGACTTGCTGACAGTGACGTAGACGGACTAACCCGAATTGGGATGGGATTGACAAGTGTGAAAGGAGTCGGTGTTCGTACCGCCCTTGCTATCTGTAAAATTGCAGGTGTTGACAAGGACAAGTTAGGCGGACATTTGACCGATGATGAGCAGAAAAAAATTGGCGATGCAATCGACTCGTATCCAACCAAAGTTCCAGAGTGGATGTTGAATCGTCAGCGCGATGTTGAAAGCGGTGATGAATTGCACCTATTCTCAATGGAGGTGAGCATGTATCAGGATGATGATATCGCACGCCTACGCTCGACCAAAGCATATCGTGGTCTCCGCCACGCCGCAAGGAAGCGGGTTCGTGGCCAGCGAACTCGTTCAAATGGACGATCTGGTCTCACACTTGGTGTGCAGAGGAAGAAGTGAGATTGGAGGTGAAATGAATGGGACATCCAAAATTTGCACGACCCAAGTATGACACTCCGACCCACCCTTGGAAAAAAGGGAGAATCGAAGAGGAGCATGCTCTCAAAGAACAATTCGGTCTCAAGAAAATCGGTGGCATGAAGGAAATTTGGAAAGCCAAATCCAAGCTGCGACGATGGAGACAGAACGCTATGAAGTTGATTGGTCGAGTTGATACAACAGAAGGTCATTTCTCGCGTGAGAAGACCGATTTGGTTGAGTCGCTTTACCGCCGGGGCCTATTGGGCGACGGCGCATCTCTTGACGACATTCTACAGATTACCGTCGAGCACGTATTGAGTCGTCGCTTGCAAAGCCAAGTTTACTACCGTGGACTTGCATCATCGATGCGTCAAGCACGACAATTGGTAATTCACGGACATATCGGTTTGGGTGATCAGAAAATGACTGTTCCAAGTTACATTATCACCCGAGATGATGAAAACACGTTGACCTATCATCATACTTCACCATTGACGGATGCATCACATCCAATTCGTGTCGAGATTGAAGAAACTCGTGCCGCAGCAGAATATGGTGAGGAAGACAACGAGGCGCCCTCGGAAGAATTTGTTGCAGGGGTCGCCGAGGCGGCAGAAGCAGCGCCTTCTGCCGAAGACACACAAGTAGAAGGGGGCGATGAGTGATGTCACACAAAGCCGTACTTCACATCTACAGTTCGTACAATAATGTGCTTCTAACCGCCACCGATTTGACTGGTGCTGAGACTGTCGCCAAGGTCAGTGGTGGTCAAGTGACAAAGAAAGGAAGCGATGCAGGTGGACAGTTTGCTGCAACGAGAGCGGCAGAGCGTATTGCAGACATGCTTCGTGAGAAGGATTTCACACAAGTCATCGTAAAATATCGAGGTGTTGGTGGTAACAAATCACCAAATACGGGCCCAGGTGCACAAGCTGCAATTCGAGCCCTAACCCGTGCGGGTATGACGATTACAAGAATCGAGGATGTAACTCCAATTCCTCATGATGGAACGAAGAAGAAGGGTGGCCGTCGTGGCCGTCGTGTATGATAGAAGGTGAAAATATGGTTAAGATCGAAATTATTGAAGAGCGGGACAATCACGTTACTGTCCTTCTCAAGGAAACTGACCGCGCATTCGCCAATGCATTGCGTCGCACGCTGATGACCAATGTACCCAAAATGGCAATTCACCGTGTTCGTTTTGAACTAGGGACAATCGAAGATAATCAAACTGGTGAAATCTACGAATCGGTCGGCGCACTACCGGACGAAGTCATTGCGCACCGCTTGGCAATGATTCCCATTCCAACATTCCATGACGAGTTTTGCTTCCTAGAGGACGACCCAGGGAATGAAGGTCTACCGCGAGAGGAATGGGGAACGCCTGCGAGTCAAATTATCTACCACTGTAGTGCAAGAGGTACTGCGGATGGACACCTTGTAACCGCTGGAGATCTCAATGTTCTCGGTGAGGACAAGTTGCAAATTCCAGAAATGTACCGTGATATCCCAATTACCAAACTTTTCTCGGGACAATATCTTGAGTTCTATGCCTATGCAGTTCTCGGTGTGGGTTCGGATCATTCCAAGTGGAATCCTGTCTCAGGAGTGTCTTTCAGTTCGAGAAAGATTGCAACGATTGCAAAACCAGGAAAGGCAAAGGCTCTCTGGGATTTGGACCTGACAATCAATAAATCAGATTTCAAAAATAAGAAACTTGAGGACGTGCAAAAAGTAGAGACTCTCATTCGAGAAATGCACCATGTTGGAGACGGTACCGAAAGAATCGAGGATTTCGCAGATGCGATTACGGTCGAAGATGTTCCTGGAGAATATCTGTTCAGCTTTGACACCGATGGCTCAATGACTGCTCGAACAGCTTTCAGCATGGGATGTCAAGCGCTCGCTTCACGATTTTCAAACATCTCTGAACAACTCTCAGAGGAACTTTGAGTCTCACACGACTCAAGTGTAGCACCCCCTACGAGGGTTCGTGATGAGGGGAAGAGCCCGAGTGGGTGGACATGTTACGCTGATTTTCAGCATCCAAGATGATTCCGAGCATTTGCTTGAACAAGGAAGTCGAGGCGCAGGATTATCTTTAGATCGTGGTGTAATTCTTGAAGCCAATGCTCAACCTGGAACTGGAAATCTCGTGATTGAAGGAGATGCTCCGAGTTCAGAATTACATCAATTGGTACTTGAAGAATTGAAAATTCTTGATTCGACATGTGGTGATTATGATTGGAGTCTGACTCATGTCGGAGAATTACCTGCATCGCAAGGGTTCGGTCTTTCAGCTGCAGGTTCCATAGGTTGTGCACTAGCCATTCAACGAGCCTTGGGTATTGATGAAGACATTGCACGAGCCCGTTCAATACATGTCGCTCACAGAGTGGAGCGGCGACTTTCCGGGGGGTTGGGTGATGTTGCTGCGTTGCATGCAAGTGGTGTTGAACTTCGATTGGAACCTGGCTGCCCCCAGTTACGTGATGGTCTTGGTGGTCCCGGAGCAGTTCTATCATGGCATACTGAAATACCATTGGTCCTGGTATGGAGAAAAACTTCAAGTCAGCACACCTCAAATTACATTGATGATGCAAATTGGAAACTTTCGATTAAGGCTGCAGGCGAACACTGCTTATTTGGACTGCGCGAGGGGCAATGGGATGCTACAAGGTGGTCAGAATTATTGGCGAAGAGTGCTGAATTCGCTGAACGCTCGGGATTGCTTGGGGATTCAAATCGGCTCGAACTCCTTCACTTAATTGGAGGGGCGCTCGCTGGTGCTGGATTCGCTGATGGGAAACTCGTTACACGTCTCTGTATGTTAGGCGAAAGTGCAGTCATTGTTCCAAGTGAGTTAACACGATCAGATGATTGGCAGAAAATAGTCGTCGATAATTTGGAAATGAGGGGACTAGGTGCTGCTTCAGCATCGGTTGCTTCTGATGCCCTCAATCTCCATTGATTCGCTCGTCGTTTAATCGCTTGTTGTGCTCGATGAGTTCAGTCAAATCTATCGGACTCGCGTCCAAGAGAATGGCACCCTTCAATTTCAATCCATCACAATACCCATGGCGATAGATGATTGCACCATGACCCCATTCCTCTACGTATCGGTTGACTT
>CALCEF010000143.1 GCA_937901365.1 uncultured euryarchaeote
TCGCCCTCGACGTCAGCCAATTCACCCAGTATGGTGTAATCACCGGGAGCGACCTTGAGATTCGTTGTCGGTTCTGGTTCTGGTTCAGGTTCCGGCTCCTCAGGGCAAGAGCAATCGACAGGGTCTCTGCTTGAACCATCCCAGCAAATGTCGGTCGGGCAGACCACATCATCAGGCTCTGTTGAATAGTTTGCATCCTCAATGTATGGTCGAATAAATGCGTCATCATATTCGATGTCATAGTAGGCTGACCAGAGATCGATTGTTCCAATTTGGTTGAAGCCCACAGAACCGTTCAATCGGTCGAAATATCGTATATCTCCCCAAGTGAAAATGCTGTCCAATCCCACGTAATCAAGATCTTCCCATGTGTCATCCGCCCACGCGGAAAATTCACTGAAGTTCATATCGTCAGCCGCGCCGAAGTGAGTATACATGTCCTCATGGTCGAATTCTAGAGCCATTGTCAACATGCTTTCGATTTCAGCCCAACTCTGCTCGCCATCTTCAACACCACGATAGGTCATGTCGACGGATTTTGTCATCCCGTTCCACGTGATGGGTTCCTTGTCGTTACCCTTCAGTTGCTGCATGAGGTTCGTGTCACCGTAAATCGGCAAACCACCGACTACAGTCAGCGCTACATCTGGATCAATCGCTTCAATGAGATTTCGATATGGGTTCTCATGGAACGTCTTTACGACGACCAAATCGGCTGCAAGACCTACCTGAATACGCCCGACTTCTTCTGCCCAGCCGATGCCATCCACAACGTTGGAGGTGACCATCTCAACCTGCTCGTAATCGGTGAAGATGTCCCCATATCTATTGGTGTCAAGCCAATCAGCGAGTTTCAATTCATGCAATGGAGATTTGCTACCAGAGGGTGACCAATCGGGTGCCAGCGCGATGTTGATGCCTGCCTCGTGGGCTGCTGCGATATTGGCAGTCTCGCCATACAGCAGTAGATTGGAGGTGGGTGACCAGACCAAACTAGCACCAACTGCGCCCATCTGTGCGTATTCATTCGGGCCCAGAGGCACACCATGAATCAGCATCAATTCAGGAACCAACAAGTCGTTGTTCACGAGAATCTCAAACTCGTTGAGGCTGCTCGCGTCCGTTCCTTCTGAAAGATGTAGGAACCAAGCGTCCAATGTGCCTGCTGACGAGCCGGTCTTGATGTGATTTCCAACATAATCATCCTCAAGTTCAGTGACCTTCGTATGCATTTGATCGCTACCGAAGTTGTAGTGTTCGACATTTCTGGAAAGGACGGAGGTGTAAGCATCATCCTGTCCGGTCGGGTTGCCCTGAACCGCAGTTGTTCCGCCGGCAATTGACTTCATTTCTGCGTATTTGAGCGCTTCATATTCCATGTTCCAATAAGATCCGCTGGACAAGAGTGTCTTGGGCCATGTGACCTCAGGTTTGTATCCAGGGTTGTTCTTCCACTGGTATCGGTTGGTGTAGACGTTGTCGCCGACATCCCAGAGTGGCACGGTATTGTAGTGAATGTGATTGTGAGCATCGATTAACCCAGGGTAGATTGTTCCGCCTGTTTCGACGACAGAAATACCCGCGTGCTCTGTGGGGATGTTCGAACCTGACCAAACCGAGGCGATTGTGCCATCCTCTACTAGAATACCACCATCAAAGACCGCTCCTTCACTGGCCATCGTGACGATTCGACCCGTCAGAATGTAGGCACCCTTGTGCTGTGTATCCGAAATGGTGTAGCAAGAACCTCCGACGCTGGGCCCGGTCCAATTCGCGGGCACATCAGCTCCTGGAGACGGGCCGTCGTAGTCCTTCCAATAGGAGCCGTTCTCAAGCAATGTGTAGGGAACATCCCAATACGAATCTTCGCCAGGGTATGACATTGAATGTACGAGGTTGCCTTGGTCATCGAGCAGATTCACCGTGTCACCGTCCCAGTAATCCAATTCGATTCGGGTATTGTCTCGGAAGAATGCGAGGCGTGCGTCAGGAGCCAATTCAGTATCCCAGCCAATCGAGCAAGACGGGCTACCTGCTCCAAGGAGGTCATCCAGAACCCAGTTGGATATGTTCACAGTTTGATCGGTTGGATTCCACAACTCGATGTACTGATCTGAAAAGGAGCCGATGTCTCCATCTCCGTTCCAATCGACACCGTCGTAGTCCTCGCTACTCGCACTGACCAAAATCTCGCTAATCACCACGTGGTCGTGCCACGAATCGGATTCATCGGCGGTGACTGGCATCAATGGAGCCATACTGAGTAGGAACAACGAACAGAGCAGGACAGAGATACGACGTGAGCCCATAGAATCAGCCAGTCAAACCCGCCACATAAGCCAAACCCCTTCGCGCGAAGGGGAGAAATACACGCGCGCGCACGCATGAGCATGAAGCGCCCGGGTCGCACCGCCATCATCGCGCTCATCGTCGTCAGTCAGTTGCTGGCTGGATGCATGGGTGGAGATGAGAAGCCGGCAGAGTCTATTCGCGCACCCATTTTCGATTCTTTCTCATTGATTGATTCATCACCACACGAGGACCCACGCAATTTCACCACCACCGATCTCGGCATCAACCAGACCACTGAATTGGACTGGGCAGTCTTTGGCAACGAAGAAGGTGGAAACTGCTGCGAACACTATCTCGCGACCACAAAGGAAGGATTGATTCTCAACTTCGGTGGCGAATACCCAACTTGGAGTGAGGATCGTGGACACACTTGGGAAGAATACATTCCAAGTGTATTTTCACAGATTGGTTGTCTTGAACCCAAGCCCACCGCCCCCGGTCAAGAAGGACTTGGCGAGGGAAGTATCGTGCAAGCGACCAATGGGGACTTGATTTCCATGGGTTGGTTCCCTTATCCAAGTACAAGCGGCGCTGACCAATTCTATGCCTTCCTCTACGATGCTGAAGCCGAAGAGTGGCAATGGTGTTTCAATCGAACCCCTGAGCCATTTTATGACCGCTCATGGCAGGTTGAAGTGGTTGGGCCAATCAACGGTGGAATCTACGGTAGCGGAGAATATGCGAGCCTTGTGATTTCCAACTTCTGGCACCAAGTCCAGAATGTTGGAGGGCAGATTTCAACGGATGGTCTGAACTACGATTACTTTGGATTCCCTGACCGAGACAGCAACCCAGATACCATGGAAGTCGACCTAAACTTCGTTGATTCTGATCTGGGTATAGAATGGGATTTCACCAAGCCCCACAAGGAGATGCGTGCCTTCCCAGTGCCCTCAGGTGGTCTGTATTTCCCCAATTATTTCGTCAATGGTGATGATGCCTATGTGGATACCAGTCTGAACTGGTGGAAGGCCACAACACTTGAGGGAAACAGTTTGCCGACCGAATACTGTGCCTTCGATTCCAGTGGTGCACTACATTGTCTACAAGCGGTTGGCACCACACTACAACACATGGTCAGCTGGGATGGTGGTGAGAACTTTACCACCCAGAATTACACTCATGAAAGTGCCTCGGAGATTGAAGAATGGGAATGGCACAGCCAAGGTGAGAACGACCTCTTCGTTCTCGCTGTGCGCTACCAAGAAGCCGGTGGGCCCGACAAGGATGTGGCCTATCACGCGCGCGAGTATAGTGAATCACTGGTTCCCGATCAAATGACTTGGATCGGTTTGGGGGATATTGACAGCACCAGTGGCGCGGGGCAAGACATCCGATTCGACTTCGCCAGCATGGGCATTCTCCCCGATGGAGGAGCAGTGATTGCCTATCATGACAACTCAGACCCAGACCCACTCTTCGGAGTCGAATTGACCCTGCCTGT
>CALCEF010000144.1 GCA_937901365.1 uncultured euryarchaeote
TAGAGGTCATGATTATGGATGAAGTTGAGGGCATTACTGGTGTTGTCGATATCACCGATCATGCAGCTGGAACCAATCCGTTCTACTGAGGCGCTGCGCACCCCGTACCCTCTAGTTAACTCAAGGCGCCTACTCACTGTGCGCTTCCAACAAATCGATTGGAATCACAGCCAAGGCTTCCTCGTGCGTGCAATCCAAATTCACAGGGCAAGCAACACCCGCATTGGCAGCATCTAACCAAGTCTGAGCACATACACACCAGCGATCCCCTGCCTTCAATCCTGGAAAATTGAACTGGGGTGCGGGCGTAATCAAATCGTTGCCCTTTGAGCGTGCGAACTGAAGAAAATCATCCGTCACGATGCAGCAAACAACATGCGAGCCTCGGTCGCTGGCATCGGTATTGCAACAACCATCGCGGAACCAACCGGTCATCGGATCTGTAGAACAGGGTTGGAGTTCGGTGCCGTTGACGTTCACGCTTTCGTGCATGGAACTTACCTCAGTTGACCATCGGGTCATCATTGGATTGACTGACATCGTATCCTTCTGGTGCCGGTAGCATCGACTTGCTACGCTCAACCATGTCCCTGACATTGTTCTCAATCTTGCGCGCATCCTCAAGCAACTCGGAAAGGGGAATCTCTCTGTCCAGCAATTCACTGACCGCCTCGGTTGCAACGGCTGCTGCCCTCGCATCAGGGTACATCGGATTGCAATCGGCCAACAGCGCGGTGATGTTCAATCCGCGACGGTCTCCCTCAGACAACAAGTAACCTGCAACGCCTGCAACGATGCCCTGCTGCATACGGGATACACCGGCTGCAGCCAGTGCCTTGCGACCCAATGGATGGCTGGAGACGCCCCACAGATCACCCTCTTCCTTGTGACCAATCTCGTTGGGCACGAGGCCATCGATGATGATGAGTCGATCAAATCCGCCCTCGACGAACCACTTGAGAACGGTCTCAGCAAACTTGACATCGTAAGCATCGGGGAATTGAATCTCAGAGGTGAAGACACCCACATCCTCACCTTGGTAGACGCGCACTGGGTGCTTGGGAATGGATTCCTGAACCAGAGCCATGGCGGGGAAGTTCTCATCCAGAACCGTGCCCATCTGCTCCAAATCCAAGGCGCGAATGATGTGGCTGGCCGCAATTACACCGACCATACCGGTGCTGGAAAATCCGCAGATGGCGGTTCCACCGAGCTTGGACGCATCTGCATCTCCATGCAGAACCAATGCGTAGCCATCTCCTACCATCGAACTCACCTTGCACTTCTGTCTCAAGAACCCGTCGCTCATTCCTCAAAGGCTTCCCAGTCCTCTTCGTCTGGATACTTGTACCACCATTGACCAACCTCGTCCTTCCACCATTCGACGCCTTCTTCGTCGACGTGGTAGTCCTCATCCTGGGTGTAATCCCATTCGCCTTGCTCTTCGGGTTCCTCTTCTGCGAGAACCTCGCGGACAGGTGCAGGGCGTGCGCCTGCTCGGCGATCGACCTTGCGAGATTTGGTCATCGAGACTGAACTGGCCTTGGTGGTCAACTCATCGAGGCTGCGACCGGTTGGCATGTCTTCCATGTCCGGCTGGGTTCGAATGCGCTTCTTCGGTTTGGGCTGCCACTCTTCATCTTCGAAGGTTTCAGCGTCCTCATCTTCTTCCTCACGCATTGCAATGCGCAATCCGACGAATCCTAAGATGCCCAGAACCACTGCAACGATGACAATCAGCATCAACAGATTGCTTTCCTCTTCGGCTTCTCCCACTTCTCCTTGGGTATCTCCGCCACCGTCGTCAGGGGTGTCAATGGTCTCATTGGTATGGACGAATCCATACGGAATCAGGGTGTAATCTGATACTCCAATCCAACCGTTTGCTGTAAGATCAATGTCCACTCTGACGGTTCCATTGGATGGAACAACACCCTCACTCCAAGAACTGGGTGAGATTGTGAAGTTCAACGATTCGCCGGAACCGATGTCCACTTCGCTGCTTGCGAGGTTGTCGACGAACAGAGGTGTCGACTCACTGTAGGTGAATGCGATGTTGGCAAATACGGTTGCATTGTTGTTGTTGATGAGTTCGCAGTGCATCGAATTCGCGTCTAACTCAGCCATGGCTTGTGAACTGTTGTCATCAATGTCCCAAGTTGCATCACAGACGATTTGAACGAAGATTAACTGAGGCAAATCATAGGTGCAAGAATTGTCGTCAACCTGCGCTTCTGGATCGAAGTTGTTGGCGTTTGAATCGGTGCAACCTTCGGGTGGCGGCGGATAGAGATCGATTCGTAGAGTCGATGGGTTGAGCGTCATCCACCAAGGTGTCACAGGTGTCACGTCAATCCAACCGCCTGTGACATAATTGACTGGGATTGATAGAACTCCCATGGAATCGAACTGGGCCATTCCTGAGTCCCCGAAGACATCCGTTCCATTGCCCAATTGCCAGTTGACAGAGAGGCCATCGATGTGGGATTGTTCTGCACTGGATGTGGTTGCAGCACTGACGGCGACTGTGCCCAATCCCTCTGCATCGAGTTGAACCGAAGGTGTGTTGGTGGACAGGGTTGCATCCACCGTGGCAACGATGTCTTCGCTACTGCTTGCAGCCGCAATTGTTTGGCCTGCGGCTCCGTAGGAGCCGCCCGCCCACGAAACGCTCACCTGACCGGAGCCGCCGTGTGCCTCCCATTG
>CALCEF010000145.1 GCA_937901365.1 uncultured euryarchaeote
GCCTCTTCCCACTTTTCGATTGTGACATCTTTGTGGCCCTTGAATCCGGTCAACAATCGTCTGTGCGCTTTGACAGACTCATAGAATAGCATCTCAGGGTCATCATCGATTTTGTTGAGTGTCTCAGAGTGCGGTTCGCGCCAACAGTATGTGCACGCGAGGTTGCAGGTGTCGACGTTGGGCGCCATCTGCATGCAGCCACTGCTCTGGATGCCGTAGAAAGTGCCCTTGTAGCAGTGACGATCGTTCTTCAGTTCCTCTTTGGTCCAGTGGCAAACCTTGACGCCACCATGTTCGCCAACGAGATGATATCGTTGCTTGGAGAGCTTGGCCGCAATCTGCGGTTCAATCTTCGTAATAGGGCTCTGCATTGACGCAACCTCCGACAGCACATCCCGCAGAGGGGCAGTGTTGGATGGTGGCCCGACCGCTGTCGGTGATATGAACTCGTCGAAACATGAATTGAAAACTGAAGTCGCCTGCGAATGGTCATGGCAGGCCGAGTTTGCATCGTCAGTGGTGGAAACTCAGGCATCGGTTTCGAATTGTGCCGAGGGATGGCTGCTGCCGGTTTTCATGTGGTCATGGTCAGCCGAGGTGCGGGACGTGGACAGCCTGCTTTGGAGAAATTGCAGGCTGAATTCGGCGATTCAGTCGAGATGATGCTCTGCGACATGAGTGATCTTGAGAACATCTCGAAACTTCATGCTGAATTTTCCGCCAAGTTCGATCGCCTCGATGTTCTCCTCAACAATGCTGGGGCGATGTGGGGTCGCCGTGAGAAGACGGCACAGGGACATGAGATGACCTTCGGCGTCAATCATCTGGGCTACTTTGCGATGACACAGACATTCTTACCATTGCTCAAAGCGACTGAAGGCAGTCGTATCGTCAACACCGCTTCTGAAGCGCACAGGATGGCCAATCTCAAATTGAACAATCCAAATTGGGAGAACAAGTACTACAGTCAATGGCGAACCTATGGCAATTCCAAACTCTGCAACATTTTGTTCACGCGGGAGTTGGCTCGAAAATTGGAAGGAACGGGAATCACAACACATTGCTTCCACCCTGGTGTGGTTCGCACACGCTTCGGTTCCGGTTCTAGCGGCCCAATGCGTCTGTTTTGGCCCTTATTCCGTGCATTCATGATCAACTCAAAGAAAGGCGCCAGCACTGGTTTGCACCTAGCTCTGAGCGAGGACGCAGCCACCTCCACCGGTGAATATTGGGTACGCTCCAAACGCAAGCGTGGTAATCGACACGCCCGCAACGACTCTAATGCGAAGCGATTGTGGGAAGTTTCGGAGGATATGCTGAATGAGTGAAGCCACTACATTGGAGAAGCCAGAATCCTGGCTTTGGCATCTTTTGGGACTCATCAATCCTGTAATTGTGATGGCGAGCAA
>CALCEF010000146.1 GCA_937901365.1 uncultured euryarchaeote
AACATGAACGGAGGCGACTGATGGGCTTCCTAGAAGCCCGATTGCCAACGCATGTTCGCGGCCACCGCCGCCAACGACGAGAACGGTTCGCCCCATGTGACACGACGAACGGTTTCGGCTCATGAAGAGTACCATCAGTAAGGGACTTCCTTCAAACCCACCCAATAACCAAAGATATTGGTGAGTCGATGGATGACAGGCGTGAGAATCAGTAGACCAAACATCGGTGTGATTAGCGCGGAATTCCCGATGATTAAATTCGGGAACAACAACATTCCCATCATGAAGGTGCAAATGGCAAATGGCAGGGTGTCGAGCAATGGTGCTTCTGAACTTTCATCGCCTTCTCTTTTCTTCCCCATTCGTCGCTTAACGAAGGAACCGGCGCAGTCACCAATCATGCAACCTAGACCCAAAAATGCGCCAACAATGAATGCAGCACCCCATTCTCCGCCCACCCAAAACCAATCACTGGAATCAGCCCAAATCAGTGGATCCAAGAAGATGCCATGTTCGACAATCTGATTTTCACCGATCGAATGGGTGAGCATGCACAGTAATCCTGCCCCAATAATGGCTCCAATCAACCCATTCCAAGTTTTGCCATCCCCCAATATTCGATGCCCATCCGACAATCGGCGACCACCGTCGATGGGCTTGGGCTTGATTCCGGTCAAATCGGGAATCCATTTACCTCCAAGCATGGCAGCTGTATTGGCGAGATATCCTGGAAGATATAGCCACAGAACAAGCAGGGGCCCACTCCACAGGCTCAGGGAATCGGCCAGCGAGGGTTCGGTGCTGAGGAAAAGACTGGGCACGAGATGAGACAAAACAGGACGGTTTAGAATTGTGCGCATGACGGCGCATCCTTCTTGACCTAAATGCCACACCGACAACCATGACAACTGCTCGGACACTTGCTCTAATGCTCGCGACATCGATGCTCATCTGTATGATTCCGATGACGAATGCTGGCTCTGCACCGACACACGGAGGCGCACACAATGTTTCAACTGACGAGACATGGAATATGGGTTCAGAGATTGATGCAATTGTGACCGTCGAGGCAGGTTCAACACTCACGATTTCAAACGATTACACGCTACCTGCTGGAGCGAGTATCACTGTCGAACAGGGTGCAACCCTCCGGGTGGAGGATGGATCACTGACCAGTGCTGCTTTCTCGCAGGCCGTTCGGATGACCCCAAATGTGCCGAGCAGTCTACTGATTGATTCCGAACTCACCAATGGTGGATTCGATGTGAAAATCGTCAGTTCATCAAGTTCAAACATGACGGGATGGGCAGTCTCAGGAGAAAACCGACCCGCAGAAGACATGAGTGGGAATGAGCACCAACTGAATTTCCCCGCTGGAATTGTCGAGGATTACAGACTGGATTTTTCGCTAACCCCTGGCAGTTTTAGTGATCTGGTCATCGACCACATCGAAATTGATGATGGTAACACTGTGACGACTGTTCCAGCATATCTTGCCGACCCCATCAATGGCCGAATGGCGTCAGAACTGGGCACTTTGTTTCCTCTGAACATCGAAGGTACTGCACACTTTGAGGACAGCACAATTGTCGGTGCCGAGGTGTTGATTACAGGGGCAGTCACAAGTGTTGATTCTCACTTTACGGCCAGCGGCCCACTCAATGTTGAAGGGAGTTCGGGCAGCCTTTCTGTCCAAGGTGGCTCAATCACG
>CALCEF010000147.1 GCA_937901365.1 uncultured euryarchaeote
CACTCGGCAACCATGGGCTTTGGCAGCAGCGATCACATTCTCCAATCCTTCAACGTTGATATTCCAACAGAGATCCGGATTGCGCTCCCCAGTTGCTGATAACAGCGCGGCAAGATGATAAATTTCGGTCACATTTTCTTCATCCACTAGGGCTAGGATCCCATCAGCATCCATGACATCTAGGATTCGACAACCCGGTGCTTCTCGAACATCGGTCGCAATCACACTCCCTTGTCCATGCTTCCCCTCGAGCGCTTCGACCAGTTCGGTTCCAATTTGTCCGAGCGCACCCGTGACCAAAATGCGCGGACCCATATCGCCGTCTCAACTACGGACGCTACTTGAACATGGAGGAAAGCACCTCAAGGTGGCCAAATCAGGAATAACGAGGCCAACGTTGATAGGCGAGGCACTCGTGATGTAAACCCCGTTGATGACGATGAAGTACGTTGTGGTGTCGGGCGGGGTCCTCAGTGGAATTGGAAAAGGTGTGACTGCGTCGAGTATCGGCGTGCTCCTGAAATCGATGGGAATGCGGGTGACTGCAATCAAGATTGACCCCTATCTTAACAGCGATGCAGGTACGATGAGTCCCTTCGAGCATGGCGAAGTTTTCGTCCTAGATGATGGTGGCGAAGTCGACTTGGATCTCGGCAACTACGAACGCTTCCTAGACGTCCGTTTGGGTCGCGACAATAACCTCACGACCGGCAAGGTGTATTCTGGTGTCATCGAGCGAGAACGCCGAGGAGACTATCTTGGCAAGACCGTCCAAGTTGTCCCTCACATCACCAATGAAATTCAGGAATGGATTGAGCGGGTGGCGGCACAAAGTACCGACGGTTCTGGAGAGACACCCGATGTCTGTGTGATTGAGCTTGGTGGCACGGTTGGAGACATTGAAAGTGCACCATTCGTCGAAGCGCTTCGACAATTCCAGTTCCGTGTTGGTCGCGAAAACATCTGCTTCTTCCACGTCTCTTTGGTTCCGGTCATCGGCGTGGTCGGTGAACAGAAAACCAAGCCTACTCAACACACCGTGAAGGAACTTCGAGCCGCGGGTTTAGCACCAGATTTCCTTGTTTGCCGAAGTAGTGAGCCACTGATTGCTGAAGTCAAGGAGAAACTATCTTCCTTCTGCCATGTCGAACCTTCAAACGTTTACAGTGCACATGACGTCCCCAATATCTACCACGTTGCGCTGATGCTGAACGAGCAGGGTGTGTCCGAAAAGTTGTCCACAAGATTGGGTATTCCACTCCCTGACTCACGACCGCTACTGGATGATTGGAGGGCCATGGCCGCTCGCGTCGACAACCTCGACAAGAATCTCCGCATTGCGATGGTCGGCAAGTACACAGGACTTTCCGACTCCTATCTGAGTGTCATCAAGGCGCTTCAGCATGCAGCGTTTAACGCGGGTGCGAAGATGAATATCGATTGGGTTGAAGCCGAATATCTTGAACCAGAACAAGCCAACGAAAATCCAGACAAGCATGAGAAATTCTGGCAGATGATCAAAGATGCTGACGGCGTTTTGGTCCCTGGTGGATTCGGCAATCGTGGTGTCGAAGGCAAAATGTGCGCTGCGAGATATTGCAGGGAAACAGGCAAACCATACCTCGGCATTTGTCTAGGTTTGCAAATTGCAGTCATTGACTTTGCAAGAGATGTTCTCGGAAAGGCTGGTGCAAACAGTACTGAATTTGATGAGGCCACACCGCACCCAGCGGTCATCTTCATGCCGGAAGGTAGTCGAACTCACATGGGTGGAACCATGCGTTTGGGTAGCCGCCAAACCAATCTCCAAACCGAAGATTGCGACGCATACCGACTATACGGCGGCGAGATGGAAATCCACGAGCGTCATCGCCACAGATACGAAGTCAACCCCGAAATGGTCGACGAGTTAGAAGCCGCTGGAATGCGATTCGTTGGCAAAGACACCGAAGGAGAACGCATGGAGATTATCGAACTTACAGGGCACCCCTACTTCTTCGCGACTCAATATCATCCGGAATTCAAGAGCCGGCCCAACCGACCGAGTCCACCGTTCGTAGGACTCATCGAAGCCGCACTGAGCGCACAGTGACACTCACTGCCGATCAATTTCTGGGTCGGGACAGGGCAATGGGTCACAATCGCAGGTCTTCAGAACAAGTGCTTGAAGGAAGATTGAGTTCCCTTCACCATCGGTTGTTCTCTGGACTCCTCCTTGTGGCCTCCAACCCTCGGTCAGTTTGTCGTTTACGAGCGAAATGAGGCCCTGATTTACCATGGATGGCCAATTGGCAACTCCGAGCGGTTTGTCTTCCATATGATTTGCAGTAATTACATTGTATCGCATAGGAGCGGACCTAGTTTCCGACCTACTTGAACCCTTACTCTACAGCCACCCTCAGTAGGCGTGTGGTCCGATATCCTTGCAGAACCTTGAGATATTTCTTCGCTTGGAATTCAGCATCCAATTCAGAATCACCCGTATCAATTCTCAATTGTGTAACCGTCAGCATCTTTGCTGGCGTGACAACACCCATAACAGCATCAATTCCAATTGCCCGCAATACATTGGGGGACAGTTGCAAATTCCCTCGTCCCAACAAGAATCCTTGTCCACCCATCGGCGAAACCAGCAACGTACAGTCTCCCTCGTGATTGGAAATCAGTTCCAGCAACGTTTCTTCATTTAGATCGGTTCCAATCTGACTTTCTCCGATTGTCGCATCGATTCCAAGTAGAGTTGGAGCAAAACCGATTCCTTCTGCGATGGTTCGCAACGTCCCTCCCGAACCCCAGATAATCAAGCGGTTAGAATCAGCAACAAACACTTCCCTGATATGGTCTCCAAGAGCCTCCAGAACCTCGTCTTCTTCAGTTGCCTGCACCCGCATCTTTGCTCCTTGCATCCAACGGGGACTTGCCGGCATCATCGCTTCTCCATACATTCTAACAGACCAGCGGCCTTGGCGATACACCTCTTCATCCAAGTCCATGACTTCGGTTCGAGCCAACAGCAAGTCTCCTTCCAGCCAAGCGATTAGCACTTCAGCTGCGGCGTTTGGAGAAGCCGCAAAGCAACCGCTGTGCATCTTGACACCCCCCGGGACGCCAATCACAGGGATGTCAGAATTGGGTAACGCCTCGATGATGTCTCTCGTCGTTCCATCTCCCCCTGCATAAAGCAACAATTCGATGCCAGCTTCGCAAAGAACGGTAACCGCATCTCGAGTCGTTTCAGCCGAGGTTTGGGCGGGGGTATCGTAGACCACCTTGTGTTCAATTGGAATCCAATCAGAACCCATTCGACCCGAGCAAGTGAGTATTTCCACATCAGCCAATCTGTTAGCACAGCGCTCCAGAGTTTGTCTCATCCGAGGTCCAGAACGATCCTCTGCGCCGGCCGCTCTAGCTTCCTCGGCTCGACCATCACTACCCTTGAATCCAAGTCGCCCCCCGAGGCCGGCGTCTGGATTCACGAGCAGACCAATCTGACGTGCCATGCCTATGCCAAGGGTCTGTAGGGCATCAATTCTGCCCTTAGGGCAGGACCTCACGAAGCCACACCTTTCAAGGGGAGGTGGAGGAGTCGAAGCCTCATGGCGGACGAAGGCTCAGACGACTTCGATGATATCTTCGCCAAAGAATTGGAGCGTCTATTGGCGGCCAAGGAAGAGGAAGAAGCCCTTGCTCCGGAAGAACCAGAATCGGTTGCAGATGCCTTCGCAATCGCGACCAGCGAACCGACTCCTGCACCTCCGGGCCCACCTGCTTCAGACCCTCTCCTCGCCCCTCCGGGCCCACCTGTTGCCGACCCTCTTCTCACCCCTCCAGGTCCACCCGCTGCACCTCCGATGGACGCGACCCCACCCGGCCCTCCAGCAGCACCAAATCAACCATCATCAGCTCCTCCACCCGGTGCATTTGGAGCGCCACCAGGTCCACCACCCAGTGGCCCACCCGCATCCCCACCAGGTCCTCCAGCAGCCCCTCCGATGGATGCAGTTCCACCCGGTCCACCTGCACCACCCCCGGGTCCTCCAGCGGCGCCCCCGATGGATGCAACTCCACCCGGCCCACCTGCA
>CALCEF010000148.1 GCA_937901365.1 uncultured euryarchaeote
ACACCAATCGTCGAACAGGCCGCACTGCTGATTCGAATGGGGCACTATGCGGAAGCCAGTCAGAGGATGGAAGCATTGCTGAGCCCTGGAATGGATGAAATGGAACGTAGCCAATTGTTCCGCGTAGAAAGGATGAATCGAACCATTCAGCGTTACTATGAGATGGAAAAACTCGATATTTTTGAACCGCAGAACCCCAACCACTCCGCTTGGAAAGACATCGATGGAATGCGCAATCTAAAACCAGCGAGTGAAAGATTCACCTTCTTTATGCTCGCAGGACCACTCGTCATTTGGGAAGCGATCGGGCTGCAAATGTTCCCGAGTATTTTCAGTGGTTGTTTTGGAATGGGTTTGGCGTTCATGATTGTTTACGCATCGATTCTGTGGGTCAAGAAAATCTCCATCTCGATGACGGATAAGCGAAATCGTCCTGTTCTCGATCTCTGGCGTGCGATTGAGGTTGAAGCGACATCAGGGAAGGTCTGTGTTCCAGAAAAAATACGCGAGGCAAGGTTGTATCGAACGGTGATGACCAAGGATTATCCAGTGGCATTCCGCCAAAGAATTGAGAAAATCGTATACAATAATGAGCCACTAAACAAGCGTTGGGAATTGAAACTACCCGTTTGGTCCGAGTTTGAATTACTTGATGAGGAAGAGTAGTGTCAATCAAGTTCCGGCTGTATAGTCGGAATGATAGGCGATTTGTTCGTCGGTCAAGGTATCGATTTCAAATCCAAGTGTTGCCAATTTCGTCATGGCCAGATCTTGATCCTGTTCCAGCGTGATGTCATGGACAATTGGATCCATGTCCCGCCCTTCTGCTGCCAATCGGCACAGAGCGAGGTACTGGTTGGCGAAACTCATGTCCATCACCTCAGATGGATGACCCTCTGCTGCAGCGAGATTTACCAATCGACCTCTTGCAAGTAAGAAGATTTGGCGACCATCCTTCATGGTGAACTCTTCATTGTCAGCACGAATGGTACGGACACTTTCAGATTGGGATTCTAGGTGCTCAATATTGATTTCACAATCATAATGTCCAGTATTGCAAACCACTGCACCATCCTTCATGACCGTGAAATGGCGATCTACGATGACGTCTTTCATTCCTGTTGCCGTGCAGAAAATGTCTCCAATTGATGCAGCATCGTCCATTCGCATGACTCTGAAACCATCCATAACGGCCCGCAGTGCAGGCAGAGGGTCGATTTCAGTGATGACGACGTTTGCCCCCATTCCTCGGGCTCGCATGGCTAGCCCACGTCCACAGTGACCATATCCGGCAATTACGAACGTCTTACCCGCAATTAGAACCGATGTGGCCCGAATAATCCCATCTAACGTCGATTGGCCAGTACCGTAGACATTGTCAAAATCCCACTTGGTTATCGCATCATTGACTGCAATGACCGGATAGCGAAGTTCACCAGCATCGCCCATGGCACGGAGTCGGTGGACGCCTGTTGTCGTCTCCTCTGTGCCTCCAATCACACCTTCGGCATATTCAGACATGGGACCATGTACTCGAACAATCAGGTCAGCGCCATCATCGAGAGTTAGTGTTGGATTGGCTTCAATGGTTCGATCGATACACCAGTAGAAATCTTCGACACTTTGACCA
Organism: uncultured euryarchaeote; assembly: GCA_937901365.1. Taxonomy (GTDB): domain Archaea; phylum Thermoplasmatota; class Poseidoniia; order Poseidoniales; family Thalassarchaeaceae; genus MGIIb-P. Next base: position 1,631 of record CALCEF010000148.1, read on the forward strand.
TGCCATGCATAGATTGAGTATCCCTCACGAGCGAGCCACGCGGCGACATCGTCCTGTGTCGATAGTGGATTGCAACCCGACCAGGACACTTTGGCTCCAGCTTCTTCAAGCGTTTCAATCAGTACTGCAGTTTCTTTGGTGACATGCAGGCATCCAGCAACGATCATCCCTGCTAGTGGCTTGGTTTCTCGAGCCATCTCCCTTAGATGTGAGAGTACAGGCATCCGGGAACGTGCCCAATCCACCCGGCGAGCGCCTTCATCGGCTAGTGAAATGTCAGCGACCTTCCAGTTGTCACCGGTGTCCATGATTCGTCGCGGTGGCGGGAGTTCATCAATGCCGCGCTAACCCTCTCAGGAGGTTCGCCGGGGGGCTACGCCCCCCGACGTCTCCATTTGTCTAGCGCTTCGCGTCATTGCTGCTGCTGTTGAGCAGCCTGAGCATAATATTGCTGAGCATAAGCACGCGCTGTCTCTTCAGGGTAGCCTTGAGCAACCAATTGCTGCACGTAGGCTTCAACCGGATCCATCTGGGCGACATCGCCACCGAACGAACCAGCATCTGCACCACCAGTGTCACCGCCACGACCACGAACGAGTAGTAGTGTCACGATAATCACCAGAATCAAGACAAACGCTGCAATTCCTCCGAACAACAATACAGAGCTCATTCCACTATCAGAACCCTCGCCTGATGTCGACGAGTCACAACCTTCCGCGCTTGGATCTGCTTCACAATCCACATCCCCTGGACCCGTTTCTCTGGGCACAAGGTTGACTTCGATGTCCTTGTAAATCGTCCAACGTGAACCATCGCCTTCTGTAATCTTGATGTGAATAATCTGGGTTGTACCATTCTCACCATACAAATCTGCAATGTTCAGTGACAGGCTGAATGTCCCGCCATCTGCAAGTTGAACACTGCTGTCGTATGCACCGGCAGTCTTCAATGGGAACTTCTGCGAAGGTAGCAGGTTTAGCGTATCATAGGCTAAAGCGACCTCAACCATGACGTCGCCGTTCTCTGCCCCTGACACGATGCTTCCATTCACGTAGAGTGTGTCCTCTGTCTGTGAACTGCTTGGTGCTGGGTTGGTAAAGTCAACGACTGGTTCCTCGTCACCGTAGCCTTCGCCTACAACGACGAAGTACATCTTGTACTTGTCACTCTGTAGGCTGGGCTTGTCAGCCTGATCAACAACGGTTAGTTCAACACGAATCAGTGAACCTTCGAATCCGGTGTTTGGATCCACAGTGATATTCTGGAATCGGTGGGTGAACGAATGGCTCACCATGCTTGAGATCTCTGTGGTCTTGCCACCTTGTGGTGCAGTTCCAGGCTGATCCCATGGGTTGTCAAGGAAGACCTTCCAAATGTAGGTCTTGATTCCATTGGTTCCATCGGTTGCATCACCATCAGACGAGTTGGATGCATCGAAGTGAACTGTCAAGTCACCTGTAGGACCAAGGCGAATCAGGTTGATATCCCAACTACTGCCATCAGAGGAGTTCTTGACTCCATGAGCTTCAATCTGGCCACGGTATTCTAGGCGGTCGATGATTGTGAACTCTGGCATTGGACTAAATTCGTCTGCAAGAGCATCGTTGGTTTCCAACATGATGTTGGCCATGCGCGTGTGTCCTTCAGCATCGTGTAGATACAGTGTAACCTGCCACTGTGCTTCCTGCTTGCACAGAGTTGAACTCTGGGCATCGAGCACACAGAACTGTGCGGTGTGCGTATCATCCTCACGGTGATCACTCTCTCCATCTTGGAGTGGGTTACCATCCCAATTGGTTGCTGTAGTGCCCTCTGCAGGTCGGAGTTCCCAATCTGCGTCGAGGCCTTCCAAATCAGATATGAAAGAGAATTCAAGTTCTGCATCGCTCTTCATGTAGAGTGTGTCGTAGTGACCCTGTAGGCTGTTCCAAGCCATGACATCTCCATTGATAACCATGTCAAATCCATCGCTTGCTGGTCCGAAGTCCAACGGATATGGAGTCACTTGGTGCGCCAATAGGTTGGATAGCAGAGGCTTGCCGGTCGTGCCAAAGGCATCAGATACACTTGGGTTCTCAACATCCATGGTCGTGACAATCATACCACCTTGTCCAATCGAACAGGTTGCCAACAAGGATGCTGTGGAATCAGATGCATCGTTGATGAGGCTGTGGAATGTCCCAATTGGAGCTGAAATCGAACCACCACAAACCTGTGGGATGTTGAGCGTCCCTGTCTGTGTGGTGATTAGAGTTGATTCTGCAACGTGGTGGCCACCATTGAATGAAATGAATGCCACAGGATTCACATTGGCGAGCAATGGGTGGTGCCAATCGACAACTGCTGTATCGGAATGGGTGACAAAGTTGCCTTCCACATTGCGATTTGCAACATTGATGTCGTATGGTAGGTTGCTCAGCGGATCTTGGAAGATGTTGCTGTATGGACCTAGGTGCATCTCAAGAGTAGCACCCGCTTGCATACGGTTCTTGATTACCGCCATTGGGCTCAATCCATCGCTACCACCTTCAGCGTTCAACTCGGTGTAGTAATTTCCTGCCTCAACATTGACAGTGGTTTGCCATGGAAGCAGAATCTTGTTGTAATGGTTCATCCAAGTGCTGGTGACATATCGGTCCCAGTCATCGACGTAGAACTGCGTGTAGGTCATGCCCATCGCATCCAAATCTTCCTTGACGCGTGAGAGACGATTCTGATCGGTTGGATTCGAAAGAATCGCAACATCGATGCTGTCTACCATCGAAATCGAGAAGTCCCATGTGTTTCCAGAAGGTGAACCATCGTCTGCCAACTCAGCGTAGAAGCTGAAGTTGTAGTTTTCTCCATCAGTCCAACCACTGGCTGGAGAGACAGCAGCCCATGATGCGGATGCTCTCTGGTGTGGAGAGAGTGTCATTGGACTCTCTGCACTCGCTTCGTTGTAGATGACTGAACCAGTGGTCATGTCTGTGACCATGAGTTTGATGTTGTAATCGCCCTCAAGCACACCGTTCACAAGTTCCATTGAGAATGCATGATCCTCAACCGAATCAATTGGATATACGCAAGCGTATGTGTTGTCTTCAACACAGTCGAGCACGTCTGGCCGAAGTAACTGCACATCTACGCTAGCGACCTCAAAGATGAGGCGACTAACGTTGTTTGCAAGATTCACTTCCTTGTGATTATACCAGGCTGTGCCTTGAGTTTGGTTGTCATAGTGCGTCATGGCATCAATTCGATAAATTCCCTGTGAGAAATCGTGTGTGCCAACGTTGACCTCTTGATCCTCTTGAGAATCAAGACCAGTAACAGATGTCGAATACTCGGTAACGTAGGTGAATACGTATTCTCGTACTGTGATATTGTCAACTGCGAATCCTGCCAGTCCACTGTTACCGTTCACACCGTCTCCATTCGATTGGAACCGGAATGATACTGTCACTTCAGTTCCGGACAGGTCCGTACAGTTGTAATCCCAGTCACGACTGTCAAGAGACGTAGTGTTGCGTAGGAAAATGTGAGTCAAGTCAAGCGTCACACCCTTCGAGATTCCTTCTGAATCGAAGAATACGTTCCAACCGAGATCACCAATGTATTCGGTCTCGTCGTATGTGCCATCGTCGTCGATGTCCTCACAGGTGTCATTGTATTGCACACCATTCTCATTGTAGTCGTTCCAATTGCCAATGATTGTGCCATTGTAGACATCGCCGCCCTTTCGCCACTCAACTTCTAGGATACCGTATTCTTGCACTGCAAGAATGTCTCCTTCAGAGTCAGTTAGATAGTCAGTCTCCGCGAAATAATCGAAGTTCAGGTAAACGAAATCTGCAGTATTTTGGCGCAAATCGATGGTTTGCAGTGTCATGGTTTCATCCCAATCATCGCCATATCCATCGTCAGGGTGACCGAACCAGTATGCACTGGACCCGAAGACCGGGCGGTTGCCAGGTACAATCGCGTTGTTGATGCTTGGATCGGTATCATCAATCACGATACCAAAGTTGTCACCATCATCTCCGAAGGCGTAGCCAGATGCACCACCTTCAAAGTCCTCAACGAGCAGATCGTTGGGGCTTGCAGAGTAAACTGTGGCAACAGTGTCAAAGTCAACAACGGTGTTACCGACGTTCTTGACAAGGACGTCAATCGGATAATTGCCCGACGCATAGAGTGCGTTCTTCTCAAACGAAGTAATCTCTTGAACTGAAGGATCGAAGAGATTCTTCACGGTAGTCTTCCAGCGACTGTTATCGTTGGTGTCGTCACCGTTTGTGAACCCAGATGTGCTGGACAGGTCACTCTCAATGATGTAGGTCGTTCCGTTGACGAAATTCGCCTGTAACGTAACAACCTGCTCATCACCAGGAGCCAATCCATTCAGGTTGAGTTGTTGGTTGACATTCTGGACGTTGCTTCCGAATTGGGTGACCGTCTTGTTGATTGTAATATTGTCAATCGCAAAACCATCCCACTCGAAGTTGTACGATGAGTTATCGTTGCCAACGCTGCCAAGGTGGCCTGAACGGAAGCGGAAGCGGATGTCTACCTCTTCTCCGGCCCACTGGGTCAGATCAATACTGGAGTCTCCAGCGTATCGGTCCCATGGATTGACAAAGCAACAGTATGCTGAATTAGATACTGTGAATTCCGGATAGTAACCGTTGGCCAAGTGGATGTAGCGATCGTAATCGTAACCTCCAGTGTAACTGACAGGAGTCCAACCTTGTGCATCACTGTATACATCGATATTACAGGAATCATCGTAGATGATACGATTTGCAATTCCGGTGGATGAATAGTAAATCATGCTGAATTGAACCATGCACATCATGTCGAGGTCCATCGATGCAGAGTCAGCACCGGTGAGGTCGACGTTCTCGATGATGAGGCCTTCGTCCCACCACGACATGTATCCGGTTTCCATGTCACCATCACCCGATGTGTTGGCAACAATGGCTCCAGCCCACATGTAATCGGTCGGGTTCGTATCGGCTTCGTATTCATCGCCGTTACCGGAATTGTTGCTTCCATCTTCAACGTGCCAGTAAGAACCTGAGACCTCTCCTGAATAGGATACACCAACCATGTTACAATCCGAACAACTGCCTGTTGGGGCTGTATCGAAATCATTCGCGTAAACGACCGTGTCGGTGCCACCGATGACTTCCTTCACAGAGACATCAACATCGACTGAACCCGTGATTGATTGAAGTCCAGTGTTTCGAACGGTCACGTTCACGTCTCGCGTTCCAGCACCAATCTTCATCTCTTGTTCTTCATAATCGTAGGCTGCTGGAGATACGGTTACTCCA
>CALCEF010000149.1 GCA_937901365.1 uncultured euryarchaeote
TGGCGAGATTCAGGAAGCGATTGACACGTGCCTGTTTTTCCAGTCCGAAGGTCGCCGCCTCTACGGTCAAACCGTGAACTCAGAGTTGCCCGATAAGGAACTGTTCACCTACCGAAGACCACTGGGTGTTTGCGGGATTATCAATGCCTGCAACTTCCCCTCAGCAGTTCCATTTTGGAAAATGATCCCAGCCATCATGTGCGGAAACACATGTGTCTGGAAATCACCTCAAGACTCCCCCCTGTTGTCATTTGCTCTTGCGCGTATCATGCATGAAGCTGGACTGCCCAACGGTGTCATCAACCTCGTTCATGGCAAGGGAAGTGGTGCTGGACAACACCTCGTCGATGCTGTCGACAAAGGCATGGTGAACAAGATTTCATTCACCGGTAGTACAGCAGTTGGCAAGATGATCGGAGAAATTTGTGGACGCAATCTCGTCTCAGCGAGTCTCGAACTTGGCGGAAAGAATCCATTGGTAATCATGCCAAGCGCCAATATTGACAATGCTGTTGCAGGAGCCTATTGGGCCGGATTTGGGACCGCTGGGCAAAGATGTACTAGTCTTGGTAATTTGATTATCCACGAGGACATTTATGATGAATTCATGGCCAAACTAATGGCCAAGGTTGAGAGTACTTCCATCGGAGACTCATTGCGCAACGAAGACGTTCTGTATGGGTCGATGCTCTCAGAGAAGTATGCGACTGAATTCCTCAAGGGATTAGAAATGTGCGAAGCCAGCGGCGCATCAAAGATCTATGGCAAAGGTAGAATCACAAACGACAACAAACCATCAGGATTCCTTGGTGATGCTTCTGAAGGCGTCTACATGTGGCCTCACGTCTATGAAAATGTGACAGAAGATATGGAATGCTTTCACGAGGAAATCTTTGGCCCGGTCATCACTGTGGTAAAGGCGAAAGATTTCGAACATGCTCTTCATCTTGCCAATGCCAGCCCGTATGGTCTATCAAGTGCAATTTACACCAATGAACGACTTGAGGCATATCGCTTCAAAACAGGGATTAAAGCAGGTATGACTGGAATTAACAACTCGACAACGGGGGCTGAAGCACACTTGCCATTCGGAGGTGTCAAAGGCTCAGGTAATGGTACCCGCGAATCGGGAATTTGGGTTATTGAGGCCTATTCGTACTGGCACGCTGTGAACGATGAACTCAGTGGTAAACTCCAGTTAGCGCAGATGGACGTCGACGAAATCGAAATCGAAGAGGCCGAAGTCGATTGGTCTTCTCTTGCCTGAGGCATTTCAATGGAAATTTCTCGTGAAACCGTTCGCCTAGCGCTCTACATCACTGGACCTTTGGTTTTGGCCGCATATGTGTTTGGTATATCGAGGATGGAGAGCCCCAACGATTTGTGGGGTGGTATTCCTGAATCTTGGCGAACACTGAATGTATCATGCATGTTCATTTCTGCATTTGGATTTTTGATCATGTGGTGGTTTTTCCTCTACCGATGGGATGCAGCACTGGTGGAAACCGTACAATGGCCATGGGGCGACGGAGAAGAGGGGGGGCACTATCGTCTGCTCATCGCCTTCTTGCTCGTCACAATTCCATCCATGCTTTGGCTTGAATTGACCGCATTCCATATGCGAACTGATGCCAATTGGACGCAATGGTTGGTGATTGGCAATTTGTGGTTGGTTTGTTTGGGCAATATACTGCTTGGGTTCTTCGCATGGAGCGCACATCAACAAGGCATTGCATCGGATTCGATTTGGCCCGTAATAGGCGCCTGTATGCTCGGTATTCAGGTCATCATCAATGACGGTATACTTTGGAATCTCAAGTATCCTTGGTAGTCAGTTCACGAAGCTGTCGCAAAGCATGGAAAACGTGTTTCTTCGGAGTGAATTGGGCTGTTATTGTACCCTGAATAATTCCTTCAGGGTCGACGATGAACGTGACCCTTGCTCGCATGAAACCGAGCGTTTTCTTTAGTTGCATTTTTTTTGCCAATCTCCCATGATCGTCACACAACAATTTGAATTTGAGATTATGCTTCTCTTTGAATCTCCGATGCCGACTCATAGAATCTGACGAAACACCGATCAACTGAGCCCCTAAAGCATTGAAATCTTCGTGCTTGTCTCTAAATCCGCACGACTCAATGGTACATCCTGGTGAACCATCTTTTGGGTAGAAGAATACAACAGACCACTGTGCCTTTAGCGCCTCTAAATTGAACCAATTGCCTTCATCATCTTTCAGCGAAAAATCTGGGAATTCTTCCCCGATCCAGTGAGCGTGAGCATCCACAATATCACTTCCATAATCCCAACGAATCTCGAAGGGCCGGCTCCAATTCCTCATGCTCAAATTTGTATCCTGAATCCAGCAAGCGATTTGGTTGCACGTTCTGCCCCTCAAACAGGAGGGGTCCAGCCAATTCTCCAAATAGAATTCTCATTGAAATTTTAGGAATAGGGGCAATTGCGGGCCTCCACAAAACACGCCCAAGTGTCTTTGCAAAGACCTTTTGTCGGGCTGGATTTGGTGCGGTTAGGTTGTATGCACCTTCAGTTTCTTCCGTCATTGCAAGGTGGTGAATCGCGTAGATCTCATCATCCATTGAAATCCAAGACATCCACTGTTTTCCGTTTCCAATCCGGCCACCTCCTCCCATTTTCCAAGGCAACAACATTCGTCCGAGTGCACCACCCGTGGCAGATAGAACAATTCCGTTTCGCAGATTAATGACACGAATTCCAGCGGCTCTGGCAGGGTCAGCATACGATTCCCAAGCGAGAACGGTATCGGTTAGAAAGCCTTCACCACTTGGGCTATTTTCTGACAATATTTCATCACCACGATCGCCGTAATAACCGATTGCACTGGCGACGATGAAAACATCAGGCTTCGATTGAAGATTGCTCAAAGTTTCTGCAAGCAATGTCGTCGACGCTCTACGTGACTCGACAATCAATGCTTTGCGTTTCTTGGTCCAACGTTTGTCACCAATTCCAGCACCACCCAAATGGATGACGACATCAAATCCTTCTATTGCAGCCGAATCGATTGTACCATTACTAGGATCCCAACGAATCTCATTTTCCCCTTGCTTAACCTCTCTCCGCACCAAGCGCCAAACTTCGTGCCCGCCGGTATCTAAGAAAGCGACCAATTGGGTCCCAATCAATCCAGATGAGCCCGAGATTAGGATTCTTTTTCGAGCCAGGTGTGAAAATTCTGCATGCCTCTCCAAATCTCGAATCAGCCGCAATTCGCGAGCTTTGAACATCCTTTGGAGTCGTTTTCGAACCATTCTGGAACCAAACAATCGACCTAGGGGGCCGAGTGGAAGACGATATTCAACCTCATCGTGAACGGTTGTAAGTCCAGCATCATGTTCGAAACGATGTACATGATGCCACGAACGAAATGGTCCCTTTTTCATGACGTCCTCAAACTTGTGAGGTGGCTCATATCCGAGATGCTCAGCGACCCAAGTCATTTTGATGGGACCCATGGGAAAACGAAAGACGCGTTGTGCTCCATCCTTCAGGTTCTCATCCGCTCGAACCTCTTCTGCCACTTCCCAAGGAGGCATAAGCCTCCGAAAGGAGCCACGCCGCTCAAACCAATCGAACACCGATTGTTGAGGTGCGCTGATTTTTGTTTGATGCTCAAATTTCATCAGACAACTCTCCGAAATTGACCGACGAACAACATCACCATGTCTGTATCGTCGGCGGAAAATTCCAGCCTTTATTGTAACCCTCTTATGCACCCATAGTCCCTTGAAGAATTGCAAAGGAAATGTCATAATGAATGGGTGACCGGCTTCAAATTAGATGACACAAGAGTACTCCAGCCAAGTCCTCATTGTTGGGGCCGGTCCGGGTGGACTAACCGCCGCAATGATGCTTGCAAAAGCGGGAGTCAAAGTCACAATGATTGAGAAATGTGAAGATGTTGGTGGTCGAACAAAAATCGTTGAAAAAGATGGCTACAAGTTCGATAATGGCCCCACATTTTTCCATTATCCCGAAATTGCTGAGGAAATTTTTCGTGCACTAGGAAGAGATGCCCATGAAGAATTGAAACTCATTCGTCTGGATCCGAACTATCGTTTGGTCTTTGGAGCAGGCGGGAGTCTTGATGCAACAACTGACCTAGAAGACATGGTTGAACAAATTCGCGTATTGTGTGGTGATCGAAATGCGAACGGATTCCGCAAATATGTCACCGACAACCGTAGAAAATTGAAATTCTCGAAAAACTGTCTGAATTCACCATGGAAGGGCCCATTCGACCTCTTCAGTCGTCGAGCATTCCGTGTTTCCAAGGTGTTACGCCCTTGGCGCTCTGTCGCTACAGATTTGGCACACATCTTTCCAGATGAGCGGATGCAATTGGCCATGTCGTTCCAAACCAAGTATCTGGGTATGAGCCCTTTCAAAGCCCCAAGTTTGTTTACGATATTGGCATATTTGGAATATGAATACGGTGTTTTCCATGCAGAAGGTGGCCTTGGAAGAATTACACAACGCATGGCGGACATCGCCCGTGAAATGGGCGTAGAAATTCGCCTAAATGAAGAAGTGAAAGAATTCCTCTTTGAAGGTAAAACGGTGGTTGGTGTCAAGACCGAAAAAGGTACATATCACGCTGAAAAATACGTTATGAATGCAGATTTTGCTACCGGGATGAAGGATTTAATCCCCGATCGGTTGAGAAAGCGTTGGTCGAACAAGAAGTTGGATCAGAAGTCATACTCTTGTTCAACATTCATGCTGTATCTTGGTGTAGACAAACTCTATGATGTCCCACATCACCAAATTTACGCAGCCAAAGATTACCAGAAAAACTTGCGAGAGGTTACCGAACACAAGGTGTCATGGGATGACCCTTCAGTTTACGTCCAAAACGCTTGCATAACCGACCCTTCAATGGCGCCAGAGGGTCATTCAACAGTTTACGTATTGGTTCCTGTAAGCAATCAACATCCAGACATCAATTGGGATGAAATTAAGCATGATTTCCGTGATGTCATCATTCAACAATTGGCCCACCTCGGCTATGATGATTTGGAAAAACACATCGTTTCAGAAACAATCGTTACACCCGATGATTGGGCTGAAAGAGACATCTACAAAGGGGCTGTTTTCAATCTCGCGCACGGACTCGACCAGATGCTTTGGCGCCGCCCTCAGAATCGCTTTGAAGAATTAAGAGACCTCTACTTAGTCGGTGGAGGGACTCATCCAGGCAGTGGACTACCCACCATTCTAGAAAGTGGCCGAATAACGGCTAAACTCATTTGTGCTGATCTTGGGATTATCCCAGATTGGAATGGCGAGGAAACTTGGTTCTCGGATTGGCGAAAACCAAAAGCGATTCGCAAGTTGGAAGCTCAACTATCCCAGCCTTCGGCTTGATCGGTATCGTAATCAAACGTGCAACTACCGTTGCAAGTATCGTTGATGATTCCAGTGAGCAGGAAGTCTTCAACCATCGAATTGACTTGAGCGATTGGTGCAATTTCGTTGTGTGCCAAACCTGCGTC
>CALCEF010000150.1 GCA_937901365.1 uncultured euryarchaeote
CCTTGCAGCGGTCTAACCAGCGAGCGTTGGTTGGACTGTGATATTCGACATGGTCACCTACACTGAATGCGGCTGGCAACTCAACTTCAGGTGTAGGTGGAGGTGCTGCGGGTGCGGCCGGTGTTTGATTGACCATCCCCATCTGCTGTAGGGCTGCAATCACTGCAGTCGTGACTGCCGCTGGGTCATTGTTGATGACTGTACTGTGGACAACGTCGCCACCAATGACAGAATCCTGCATGTTGAGTGCTTGTTCACTCGGTGCCACAGGTTCTGGTTCCGCAGTCGGGGGCGCTGGAATCCATTCACTCCCAGTCCACATGAACTTCCCATCTGGGCTGTATACTGGGTCTGTCATGGACTTCACAAAGCACCATTCTATTTGGATTCACCACAATGGCAATTTCAGAAAGAGGTGGGCATTCCCGGGGTGGACATCCGTTTCACCGCAGGAGAATGCACCCGTCTCCTCCACCCCGGATCTCCACGGCATCATTGGCTTCGGGTAGGGCTGCTCCATTCCTGGCCTGACCTAATCCCCCGATGATTGAATCTCTATTTTCTTCCGAATACAGTTCTCCAAAACCACGATCTCATGAAGGCGAGGCATCAACGTCCACAGATGCGTCCTGCGATGCTCGGTTTTGCCGCCCCCGGGCGTTCGGACCGCCATGTTGCGATTTGCGATACAGGGGACGCCAACCCCCCTCCTAGCCCAACATTAGGGCCAATGCGGGCCCATATCAAACCAACGGTCAGGCCTCAGCCTCGTATTTTGAGGGACATCCCGTTTTGATTTCATAGGCATGCATCACCCATCCATCGCCATCCGCTACCAGTTCACCTCGAACTGAGATGGTTTTCCCATCTTCAACGCCCGACGGCAATACAGTCCCACTGTAATCGATCTGAATAGTTGCATTTTCACCTTCTAGTGTGATATGATTATTCATGTTCATGCTTTGTACTGTACCGTGAAGTCGAAATGTTTCTCCCTCGTATTCACTTGGCGCCTCCATCAATTGATCGACCGATAAATCGACTTCTGGTTCTACGCTAATCAGCATCAAACCAGACAATGCTACAATGAGACCGAGCGTGACCAATATTCGTACCCTACGCTCCAATCAATCAACTCCGATGTGCGTGGCCCACTGCTTCAGCCAAACTGTTGTATCCATGCGCCTTCAGTTTTCGATTTAGACCTTTGTTGATGGCCCTGTTTACTCCGGGTCCCTCAAAGACAAGTGCACTGTAGAGTTGTAACAAACTCGCACCCGCACCAATCTTTTCCCACGCACTTTCTACATCTGAGATGCCACCGACGCCTACAATTGGCAATGCGCCATTGGTGTGAGCATACAGCAGGTGAATGACTTCAGTAGAACGAGCCTGTAGGGGCTTGCCCGACAATCCACCAGTTTGATCCATAACCTTGTCTTTAGCAGGCCTCGATGTAGT
>CALCEF010000151.1 GCA_937901365.1 uncultured euryarchaeote
CAGGTCGGCAACCAGTGGTCGGCCATGGCTGCAGTATTCGATAATCGAGGATCGATGACGATTAGTTTGGCACCATCCATCATGCCCTCCAAAATCCTCTGTGCATGCGGATTGAAGTAATGCCCAGTTTCCAGATGAGAGGAGGACAACAAGATGACCTTGGCATTGGCATGGTCTGGAGATGGGCGGTCGTGCTGGTGCCATAGCGCGTATCCTGTTCGAGCCCCTGCGCTGCAAATGTTGGTGTGCGAATTGTGCCCATCTACGCCCCACGCTTTGAGAACACGATTGGTGTATCCTTCGTGACCGGGGCGACCCACGTGGTAGACGACGCGATCTTTGGCCCCAGTCTTTAGTGAGGTTCGAATCTTGGCTGCAATCTCATCGAGAGCTTGGCTCCAAGAGATTTGCTCCCAACCACCATCGCCACGCTTTCCAACTCGCTTCATCGGATGCAGAATTCTTTCAGTATCCTGAATTTGATTGATGGTAGCAGGTCCCTTGGCGCAATTGCGACCGCGGGAACCAGGGTGGTGTGGATTGCCCTCGAACTTCTGAACTTCACCGCTGTCTTTGTCGACATATGCGAGTAGACCACAGGCTGATTCGCAATTGAAGCAGGTGGTCGGCACCAGACTGTATCGCTTCTCGACCTGTTCAGGCCAAGCCTGTGCGTCGAGTTCTACATGATTGTGCCAATTCTCAGGTGAAGGGAACTTGCGCAGTGGTCCACCATTGCCTGCAGTATGCTTGCGATCCAAATTCGGGATGATGCGAAGACCCTGCGCGATTTTCTCAATCAGTGTCCTTGCCATCTTTCTTCACCTCACAGTAGTGGGTCCATTTGGGCTTTTCGAAGTCCCTCACGAATGTGCCAGAAACCATAGTTCAAAGCAACGATTAGAATTGTGACGGGGACCAGGGTGTTGACAACGTCTTGCTCAACCAAATTTCCAGCAATTGCAGTTTCAGCCAGAAGGACAAGGAGTGGGACACATAGGATTGTGATGATGCCAAAGAAGGCCATTTCAAGCACACCTGTGGCCAATATTTGCAAATCAGATTTGTTGGCCCAACTTGAGCGACCCTTGGCTTGTTTGAGCAACCATCCAGTATAAGTTCCAGTCAAGAGGGCTAGAATCGTTCCAAAACCTGCCAGTAGTGGATGTAGTGTGGAATCAAGTCCAAGCAACACGATGGCGATGTGAGCAGTCAATACCACCCCGAAACCGGTGAGGAAATAGGCACCAATCACAAGCCAAGATGACCAGTTTGGTCGTAATAGAACATAGAGGAACCTATCTGGGCGATCCAAATCTTTGATCAATAGAATACCTGTGACACCAAGAAGAACCAATCCAGTGGCTGCGACGGTCTCAATTCCTATCATCGAATGCCAATCTGGGAACAAAAAGAGTGAGAGCCAATACAGAATATACAGACCACTCGCAGCAGCCTTTGTCGCAATGTATGCTGCAACTTCTGTATCCCACAAGATTCCTTTACTGGGTTGGTCATAGGAACGGGTTGCTTTGGTGGTCTCTTCATCCAACTTGGACATGACATCGTGGATGATGGCGCGATCTCTTGGGTTGGCGGCCTTGGCTTTCTTTTCCAATGCCAACTGAACGAGCATCGAAGGTGTATCTGCTTCTGCCAATCGTGAATCTGCATACTTTGCGAAGTGTCCGACACCATGTGCTTGGTCAGTCCACATGCCGACTCCAGTCACTTCGGTTGCGGCAGGGTCTAGCATCTCATCGCTGGTCTCGACATAGTAGACGTTCGGCTTGGTTCCGGCCTCGGGTTTGCGCACTTTGACTTCATTCTCAGCGATTCGAAGAGAGATTGGAGAATGCGGGTCGTCCAAATCCCCACTAACGATCGATTCGGTTGGACATACGATGACACAAGCCGGCTCGTAAGAGTGCTCAACTCGATGTGCACAGTAGTTGCATTTCGCAGCTGTGCCTTCGTTGGGGTCGATGTACAAAGCATCGTAAGGACATGCTTGCATACATGACTTACAGCCTATACAACGATCATTGTCGAAATCTACAATCCCGTCTTCCCGAGTAAACAAAGCATACGTTGGACAAATCGTTGTGCAAGGTGCATCCTCACAATGATTGCATCGATGCACACTGAATTCACGAGAGGAATCGGGGTATGTTCCGGTCTCGATGTACTTGACGTGAGTACGGTTCACACCGATTGGAACATCGTGCTCGGACTTGCAAGCCACCGTACAGGCGTGGCAACCAATGCAGGTTCGATTATCGATTACAAAACCATAGTTGACCATCGGGTCACCTCACATCTTGAGCGTTGAATTGCCTCCAGCAGGTAGAATATCGAGCATTGTGATACTGTCTCCGAATAAACTGGGTCCAGTAGTCCATGTTCCAATGATGGCCTCTTCGTTGTTGACATTGTGAGCCAATGCCACCCAGGGGCGTCCTTGGTCATCGATCTCGATGTCGATGAAATCTCCAAAACCGCCGCATCGTACATCGCCACAATCATCGGTCATGTCGAGCATGTCTCCAAACTCGTTGACCATTGTAGTCGTAATCAGTGGATAGGTTGCATTGGCATCGGTGACAACGCCCATGAATCCACCCCATCCGCCACCATCGGTGAATTCTCCGATGTATGCGAAGGCGACACGGCCATCTGCACCAGCATGGATTGTAGGGAATCCAGTTTCTTCAAGACCCGGGGCTGCAACCATGATGGGTTCTCGCCAAGTATCACCATGGTCTGTAGACCAACTGACCCAAGGCATCATGCCATTTCCAATCCACATGGCGTAGAGATTCCCAGCTGCATCGGTCGCTGTTGCCACTTCGTGGCTGTGCCATCCCTGCTGCATTCCCACTTCTGTCGTGATGGTGTGTTCAGACCAACTGTAGCCACCATCGTCGCTTGCATAGACCGCTGGGCCTTCACAAGAAGGATTGCCACGATACACCCAACCATCGTTAGAACCGATGACGTGGCCGTGCAGGCCGCTACACTGTGTGGTCAAAGGTGAACCTGGTTGTTGGATATCCCAAGTGTGTCCGCCATCAAATGAGCGGGAACATTGTGGTCCAAGCGCAGAGTTTCCTGTATTGATGCAATAGACATAGATGGTGTCATATGAGCCCATGTCATTTACATCCAATGTAGATGCAATACTTTGGTGGTCTTGAGGTGTATAGTAGCCGTAAGCGGTGAATGGTGGGCTCCAAGAATCGCCACTATCGTCTGAATATTCGACATACATCGACACTAAAGCATGCATATCGAACTTGACGATTCGGTCCGTCCATGGGTCGACATAGATGTAAGGATCATTGGAATTTGGAACTTGACCGGCAGGATACACCTGCCCGAATGGCCCGACATTCTCCCATGTCTGACCTTGGTCCTGACTACGGATAATCATCGTCCCCGTACCGGTGCCACCCCAGTTGGTGAAGACAATCGTTCCATCTGAAAGAATTCCAATCGTTGGCTCAAATGTATCGTATCCAGTTCCATAGTACGTCCCATTTGCCCAATAGGGCACATTGGAACCGTTGAACATGTCCATCGAAAAACCACGATCTTCCATCGCTGATTCGTTCAGAATGTTGGTGACATTCTGATTCGATGGACTTCCTCCGATATGGTACCATACTCCGGAAGGAATCGCTTCCTCGAAACCAAACGGATGTTCAACCTTCGCTGGTGGCTTCGCATCCTCGCCAAAGCAGCCCATCAGTGTGGGCATGACGAGTAGGAACACCAAGACGGTGCTCACGCGTGTGCGCATGGACCGCCGAAGGCGGTCCCCGCTTCAATCGTTCCGTCGGATTCAAATTCCGATTACTCGGAATCTTCGGCGACAGAGCCGAGGTATTCGGGCAACTCAACGCCTGCCATCTTGGCGACGTCATGCATTGGAGGGAGGGTTTGAACAAGGCTGCTCACGAAATTGGATGTGGCGCCCTTTCCATCTTCTCCGCTACCGGAATCCCAAACGGTGATCTTGTCGATTTGCAGGTTCTTGACTGCCTCAACTTGAGCCTGAACCATGGAGTCGACCTTCTCAACCATCAGTAGTGTTGCAGCGGCCTTGGCGTCCCCACCTGCACTGGCAACGAGATTCTGGTAACCGGTTGCCTTGGCTTCCAGAACCTTCTGGATACCTTCAGCTTCTGCGGTATAGCGAGCGAGGATTGCGTCTGCCTCACCCTGTGCGATGCGGCGTTGGCGCTCAGCCTCTGCTTCGGCTGCAATCTCAATCTGAGTCTTGGCGATTTCTTCACGCACGATTTCTTCGGCCTTCAGACGCTCTTGCTCAAGCAAATACTGTGCCTTCTGAACTTCCATCTCGGCAGTTCTGGTGGCCACTTCAGCACGGCGCATGGCTTCGGCTTCTTTCTCCGCCAGTGTCGCGTTGTATTCTGCGATGTTGGCCTTGGATGTGTTTTCACCCTCGATCGCCAATGCTTCTTGGTCCTGAACGAAAATTCGCTGATCTGCACGAGCGGCCTTCTTACCCTTCTCGGCCTCAGCCTCGTTCTCTGCAACCTGGATGTCACGTGCTCGGTTTGCTTCTGCTGCACCGATTGCACCGTCACGGTCAGCGACTGCGACGTCTGCCTTTGCTGCGTTGACTGCAGTTGCAGCTGCCTTCTTACCAATGCTCTCAATGTAGTCAGAGTCGTCGGTGATATCTGTGATGTTCACGTTGATGAGGTATAGACCCAACTTGTGCAATTCGTGACCAACGTTGAGCGTGATTCGCTCTAGGAAGTTGTCACGGTCTTGGTTGATTTGCTCAATGGTTAGAGAAGCGACCGTCAAACGAAGTTGCCCGAAGATAATCTCAGATGCCATATTCTCAATCTCAGAAGTGCTGAGGTGCAATAGGCGCTCAGCGGCGTTGTTCATGATGGTTGGATCGGTACTGATACCCACAGTGAACGTTGAAGGAACGTGGATTCGAATGTTCTGTAGAGACAGAGCATTGGTCAAATTGATCTGGATGGTCATTGGGACCAAACTGAGTTTCTTGTAATCCTGAATCAACGGCCAAACCATCGTTGCACCACCATGGATACAACGTGAGGCGCGGCCACCTCTAACTCGTCCATATACGACTAGAATTTCGTCGGAGGCACAGCGCTTGTATCGTGTAACGACCATGATAAACATGAACGCCAATACTGCACCTAAACCGAAAATTGTCATTACTCCCCAAAAACCTGCATCTGCCATTTTTTCACCTCATTCCTCTTCTGTTTCTTCTCCGATATCCAACGGTTCAATAATCAAGGTTGAACCAATGACATCGAGGACTCTGATAAATTCTCCAGTACCAATGTGGAGGGACTTGTCTTTTGCACGCGCTGTCAATGTGCGAAGTGTGCCGTCTACAGCAACTTGAACCTCACCCGATTCATTCGGGCGGATTCGCGAATACACTTGACCACGCTCACCAATGGCATCCTCATACTTCATGGTACCATCAGCCTGAAGATTGTTGATTCCTTTCAACATCATGCCGACACCATACATCGATGCTGCTGCTGCTACACCGCCTGCAATGACCGCGAAGACTTCTGTGTCTGTCGCGGAAAGAGTGAACATACCAACGTAACCAAACATCATGGTTGCGGCGGCTAATCCTTGGATGCTGAATAACTCAAATGAAAGATCAGAATCCATACTCATATCTGTGTCGAATACTGAATCGAAAACACCCCCCAAGATGTCCCCGAGCATCATTAATGCCATCAGAATGAGGAAGAATGCGGTACCCAAGAAAGCACACATCATGAAGATCATTTCAAGTGTCGAAGGTGCGGAAATTCCAACTATGTCAGCAACCCAATCTACTATCGTCATATCAACTGCTCCAAATGGCGCTCAATCTCTCACTTAATGACATTATCCTCATCGGATTCAGATTCAGAAATTCGTTTCAAATTCATCTTTTCAAATACTTGGATGAGCGGGAGGGATAATCCCGCTGAAATTGTCGTGATGAACAAGAGAATATTGGTGTCGATGTGACCAACCCCTGCATACCAGACAATTAGACCGACCCAAAATGGTAGAAATAGGAACAAGGCCCGTTTCATGAAAGGCCAAACACCACCAAACAAATCTTCGTGGCCATCATCCAACATTTCCAAGCCTCATAGGGCGAAGGTGCCGTAAATCATCATGATGAACCAGAACATGACACCATACCATACACCTCTTCCTTGCTTGGAAATTTGATCAGGGTGAACTTCCTTCTGTATTTCCTTCATCGGATTCATGAGAAGGTCACGCTGCTCCTGTCTAAACACAACGATGGCAACCATGACACAGGCAGCACCAGAGGCACCGATTAGAGTGGTCAACCAAGATTCGAAATCATCCATGAGTTTAATCGCCAACCAAATCTGAGTGATGGATATCAAGAACCACATGAACGAGCCACGCTCTGCCATTGCCATGATTCGATGTGGGGTGAACCCCTAATTCATCTTTCCCCGGCCATGCCCCCTATATCCCGTGAGAAGAATGGCTAACTGCGCCGTTGGCGTAGCGCCTCAACAGCCACCACAGCCATCGGCGCTTGGAGGTTGTAACTGGGTGTGAATCCGGCCATTGGAATGCGAATCGCCTGATCTGCGGCATCCAGTAATTCTTCGGAAATACCATCCTTTTCTCCACCGATGATTAGAATCACATCACCGGTTAGATCAGCGTCCCAGGGCTCTTCAGTCCCCACATCTTCAATCGCGATGACGCGACCTTTCCAAGATTCGAGAATCTCAAGGCCATCCCCTCCCAAAACCACGGGCATGAATCGGTTGGTCTTCATGGCGGCACGAATGATCCGATGGCGATCATCACTACTCCATTCACCGGTGACGATGAGTCCGTTGGCGCCGCTGACTTCTGCGACCCTAATGCAGTATCCAATATTGGTCTGATATTGAGCTCCAGCCAGCATCCAGATGAGGCCGCCCCTCTCAAGCATGGTTTCCAAATCCGCTTCGGGCTCGCGACCGACCAATGCGAGAGCGAGGGCAGGACTGGTTTCGGCCATTCGCCACAAATCATTCTCTGAACCGAGAATAACATCGATACCCGCTTCCATGCAGCGATCGAGAAGTGCGGCGAGTCGTGGGTCGTCACAGTCGCGCAAGGCGAGTACTCGGGTGATGTCTTCCCCAGCGTCCAGCGCTGCTTCAATCGCTTCGATTCCGCAGCGCTGCATGGACATTCAATCAGCCTCTGATTCCGACAATCTTGACCAAAATTCGCTTGGGTCGCATCCCATCGAATTCGGCATAGTGAATCTGTTCCCATGGCCCCAAGTGCAGGCGACCGCCAGAGATGGGCATGGTCACTTGGTGACCGAGCAATTGGCGCTTGAGGTGCGCATCTCCATTGTCTTCCCCAGTTCGGTGGTGGCGGTATTCAGGGCCATCTCGGCCATCGACACCATAGGCGGGTGCATTCTTTTCCAACCAATCCATGATGTCGGCGTGAAGTCCGTATTCGAGATCGTTCACGTAGACGGATGCTGTGATGTGCATGGGATTGACCAGAACCAGGCCGTCGGTGACGCCCGATTCGCGAATGATGCGTTGAACCTCGTCGGTAATGCAGCGGATTTCATAGCGCTCAGGCGTGTTGACGTGGATTTCTTCGGTATAGGTCACGGCTTGACCGGTTACTTCGCGTCCCATGCTATCGCCCTGCCGATTCAGGCATGAGGCATGAATGCTACTCACTCTTCATCTGAAGATGCTGTAAGGCCACTGGTTAGGCGTGCATGTTCACGCTCGTAGAAATCATTGTTGATGTTAATCCAATGCTCCATGTGCTTGACATAGGCCTCCATTTCCTTTGCATACATTGGTGCGTCTCGAGCCTCTCTATCAAACTTGTAAACGATGTATGTACTAATCGCTGCAAGGGCAAATAAAATCCCGAGGAACAATTGACCAGACATTGAACCTGAGTCGAAATCACCAGGAAGTCCCCACTCTGCCCTCAAGTCGGCAGAGGCAAGGGCCGCTAGCGAAATTAGTGACAGCGGCCATAGGATTAACGAAAGCAAAAGGAATACTCCTTCGTAAAAGAATAGAGGGCGTGCTCGTCGATTTGGTCGCCTAGGTTTCATGATTTCCAATGTTTCACCTGAACTACCCTCGGGGGAGGCACTGATAAGTTCTTGT
Organism: uncultured euryarchaeote; assembly: GCA_937901365.1. GTDB lineage: Archaea > Thermoplasmatota > Poseidoniia > Poseidoniales > Thalassarchaeaceae > MGIIb-P. Next base: position 8,220 of record CALCEF010000151.1, read on the forward strand.
GGTCCGAGAAGTGGGTGAACAATGTCCGGTTCTTTAGCAAAGAATGTGATGGAACAGAACACGATAAACAGCAGACTCCAAGCAATATCTTTGATGAGATGTGTAGAACCATCTGCGAGAGGATCTGCGAAATCCAAACGCATCATGATTGAGAGGATTAGAGATGAGGAAAGGATGAGCATTGTCACGAATGGACGGTAGCCAATCAACATCAGTAGAGATGTACAAAGGAATAGTATACCCAGAATGACAGCTCTGGGCTTTAGGCCTACCTCTGTCCCTGGATATTCACTCAACAATCTCTCAACAACAAATTCAGAGTAGAAGAAATCGAAGAGGCCCATGTCATATGCGAAATTGAGCATCGCAAGCGCGTAGAAGGCAACGAGAATGCTGTAGAATATTCTGGTTGCCCGGCGTACATACATGGGTACGCGATCATAATCTAAGAGTGGTTTCCTTGGGGTAGATGCGGGTTTTTGCGCAGACTTGAAGACGGGAGCGGCAGGGATAAT
>CALCEF010000152.1 GCA_937901365.1 uncultured euryarchaeote
AATCACAGCGGCTGAAAAATACTTCATCAGTGTGTAATCAGTTCTGTTCACAGGCCTTGAGAAATAAATCGCAGATGTCCCATGTTGTCGATCTTCCGAGATTAGTCCACCGACGACGAGGGCCGTTAGCAATGGCCAACAACATGTGTTGTGGAATACACCGAGTACGTGTCCCCAGAGGTTTGCCCTAGAAACTCCGTAAAATTCCATCAAACCAGTGAGGCCGGTCAAGACACTCATGGCCATTGTGATAATGGGTAGCAACGAACCGAAAAGAACGATGACAACGAGCAACTTTGTGGTCACAGGCCAAGGTCTGTGTCCTTTGCTGAACAAACCATACACGTGGTGACGGAAAATCGACCAATTACGTACCCAACGTGGATTCAGATTACCGCGCCACGGCCGATAGACCTGATGGAAAATAGTGCCTGCTTCAACGCTCGCAGATTGGGCGACCATCGCCATTCCTTGGCCTTCGCCATCTCCAGTTCCATAGGCTGCCTCCATTCGGGCTTTTCCAGTAACAGCAGCAGCCTCCCCCATGAATTCTGCTTCTGCAGGGGCTGCTGGAACAGGCAGCGTTGTGGGTGGCGCTGGTTCTTCTTTGGGAGGTGCGGGGGATGAAACCTCAAGGAGATCATCGAGATCGAAATCTTCGTCTTCACTCATGCAACCTTCCTCCCTTGGAGTGCAGCCTGATCCATCGTCGGTGTGGGCCCTTCAAGCAAGTCTTTACTCGATTTCACTGAATAGCCCAAGCGATCCATGATGACGATGAAAAGGTCCTCTAAACTGGGTTCATAATCTTCCATCTTGCGGATTTGAACATTGGTCTCAGCGGCCGCCTTGATGATGGTGCCATACGTTGAATCATCGACACGGGTGACTCGCATGACACGGCCTGTCCGACGAACAGATTGACCCATGTCCTTCAGTTTCTGCTCAATTTTACTTGCGCCGCCCCAAACTGAAATCTCGATTTCACGATCGATGGCTTTCAAGTCTTCAATGCGGCCTTGGGCGATGACTTGGCCCTTGTGAATCATCAACATTCGATCACAAATGCGTTCGACATCATCCATCAGATGACTGCTCATGATGATTGAACGGCCCCCTTGCTTCACCACTTGGAACAGGGTGTCGAGCATGAAGCGGCGAGCATTTGCATCCAACCCATTGGTTGGCTCATCGCAGATGAGTAAATCGGGATCGTGAATCAATGAACAGGCCAATTTGGTCGCTTGCTCCATTCCGGTGCTGAATGTTGAGACGGCACGATATCGCTGATCCCGCAAGCCAACATATTCGAGAACTTCGTGTGCCCTTTGGATTGCCGAATTTGAATTCATCCCGAGCAATTCACCCGAATATCGAACCTGATGAATTGCTTCCATTTCGGGAATTAGGCAGTCATATTCTGGCATGTATCCAATCCGTTGACGGATGATTGCACCTTCGGTTGCGATATCATGACCGAGAACTTTGCCACCACCACTGGTCAGAGCAATGAGGCCAAGGACGGTTTTGAGCAGGGTCGATTTCCCAGCTCCATTGGGTCCAAGCAACCCGGTTGCACCAGGTTTGATGTTCAGATTGACACTGTCCAAAGCAACATGCTCTCCATACTTCTTGACGAGGTCATGAGTTTCGACAATCCACTCATCTACCATCGGCCAAACCCCGTCGATTCTACGAATCGTCGGGGACCCTCACCTGACGATGCTCTATCAAACATCCCCCGGCACGTTCCAAACTTCACTCGCCGATACCATCTCTGACCTTGACGGCAATGCCTTTCGTGAAGCATCGAGCTTCGGATGCAGTACACAATGCCACACCGTGACCCAAGAATGTCCCATCTTCAGATTCGAGCAAGCAGGGTAAACCTGGATTCAATTCACCTTTCACATCGCTGATGAATCCGTGCATGACATTGCGACCCTTCCGGGTGAAGGGGATCGAATCATCGTTGACAACCACCGTTGGAATTTCACTGCCATGAAGTCGCCTAGCACCCTCTAAGGTGAGGCTGAGACCGCCATCCCTGAGCCGAGGTGAGAACAGATGTTTTCCATCCGAAGAATGAACATTCCTAACTCGCTTTGTTTTGCTATAGACAAAACTACTGCCGTCTAATATTTGTTTGGAAAGATTCCTATTTATATCGAGGAAATAGCAGACCTTGTCCTCAATCATTTTTCGATCCATTTCTGCCCGTGAAACTTCTTTACCCGAACCAGCACCAAATACAGATGAAATCGCTTCCAAGTTAGACTCTTTGTTGTCCTGGAATGAAATCTCTACGACCTGTTTTGCATCACCGATTAGAGCCAGCAGATCAAAATCTCGATCTTCGGGCACCATACCATCCCAAATTGAAGATGGTCCCATGAGATGAGCCCAAGGGCTAACATCTTCCATCGTGTAGGGCAAAAGGCCCAATGGAGTTTCAATGAAGACGGTTGCATCGGGCCATCGATTGGCAATCGAATGCACCAGGCCTCCAATCCGATCGCGCCATGGTCCAGAGGCTCCCGAAATCAATACAGCCCTCTCAGAATCGGTTTCAAACGAATTCAGTAAACGGCCTAGTGCGGCAACAGAGGGTGGAGAAGTCGGTAAATCCTGACTCATTGCAACGCCGCCGTTTCTCAATGGATTTGTGGCGGCGACCAAACCCTCCGGCATATTGGCATAAAGGTACTCGGTTGCCTCGCGCAGAGAAGCGTTTGTGTGACTGCGTTCTTCGACCAATTTCCAAATCGTCCCGTCGCGTACAGCTTGACGACAGCGGGCCAATTCAGATGCTGTGACTTCGAGATTGTGTCGAGCCAATAATTCGCAGCGCACATCATCTGGTAGTGATTTGACGCTTGCAGGCGTATGTCCTGAAAGTGCTGCGGTTGAAATTGGGAACTCGTTCAAATCACCCAGTTTGACCGTGCCCCACGGCATGAGCATACGATCATCTCGGGCAAACAATGCATAAGCTGCAGAATC
>CALCEF010000153.1 GCA_937901365.1 uncultured euryarchaeote
ATTGGTATCAGGGTCAGGGTTCGGATTGGTATCAGGGTCCGGATTTGGGTTTGGATCAATGGCATCATTCGGGTCACAAACTGAATCATCATCGTCCGCGTTGTTTCCAATACCGTCACCATCACAATCAGCCCACTCATTTGGGTCACTGGGGAATGCATCCTCCGAATCGGTAATTCCATCCCCATCTGTATCGACAGGTAGGTTCTCTCCATCCTCTGTATCCGTGCCTTCAGGGGTGACGATGATGGTCAATTCCTCAGTATTGTACATTTCACCGGAGAATCGAATCAGAATCGTGCCCTCTGTCACGCCGAAGGACACTTGTCCATCTTCGTTGGTAATCAGACCGAACAGGGTTACGTTGTTGCGAATCAGAACCGCAGAGAGGTCATTAATCGGTTGACCTGTCGTGCTGTCAGTGGCCGTAATCTGGACGATATCACCAGGCAGCGGATTTGCTGGACTAAAGCTCAGTGTCATGTTCATCATCACCGGAGGTTCTGGATTCGGCTCAGCCACCTTGGAATCGAGTGCAGCCATGATGGTTGCATCTTCCCCTTCGCCAATTTGAACAACCGCAATCACGGTGTAATCATCCTGTGGCGCTGATAGGTCAGACAAGTGCAAATCTGCACTGGAGCCTTGGCCCCATGCGATTGAATCAAGATTTCCAAAGACCTCATCGAACAAGTCGTAGATTTGCTCTTCAGTTTCCTCCTCCTCATTAGAGCAAACACCGGCTTCATCAGGATCAATATTCATGTCTTCCCACCCATCCTCATTTGTCTCAATGGTAACTTCAAATTCGATTGAACCTGAATCAACAGTCAAGGTGTATGTTCCGGGATCCAAGTTGAAGTTAGCGTGGTAATCTTCCTCCCAGTCCTCTTTGTTCCAATCGCTGGTGGGCTCAATCGTGTTTCCATTTTCATCGGTCAAGATTGCATTGGGGGTGTATGCCGATGTGTGAACGAATTCATTGGAATCATCTCTCAAACTCATGCGAACATTACTCTGAACGCCCTCATCCCAGCGATCTTCACGCCAAACTCTGAAATCTTCACAAGTCGCCTCTAGGTTTTCTTCCATGTTGACCCATCCTAGCGCATCCTCGCGAATCACATCACCGTACAGTAGTTCAGTGAATGCTGAGAGATCTACCGAAGCGGGATCTAGTCCAACCTCTGGGGTTGCGACTGCAAGAATTCGTGATGCGACACCATATTCCTCATCCAGAGCAATATTGGTCGTCTGTCCCGGTCCGAGTGTACCATCAAATGTGAGTGTCCCGGGGTCATTTAGGACAAGTCCGAATGTAATGGCGGTAGGCCAAAGTTGCCCTTCTTCCATGATGAGGCTGGCAACCAGTGACATTGGTGCTTCAATGAACATCTCTTGGTTACGAACAGTGACTCCTTGTTGGAATTCAAGTTCCGCCGACTGAGGTTCGCCCCATGCATCATCATCGATGTCAGGGAACGGAACGTTGAGTGGCATCGGCATCAACATTAGCATGGCATTGTATTCTTCATCCCCCATGCCGGATGTTGTCACTTGGATGTTTACCGGGTTGGCACCATCTGGTGTAGCCGAATATACGGGGATACCCGCAAAGGTGGTTTCTTCGACAAGATCTCCACCAAGAGAAATCGAAGCCTCCGTTGCCGCGCCGAGGTTCATGCCAAGACCGGTCATTTCGACACCATCTCGCATATACTTGGTCTGGACGACACTGATGTAGGCGCCTGGCAAACTAGGTGTTGCGGTCATGGTGACCATACCATCAGCGTCAGAGGTGAAAATCTGCTCATCCATTACTTCAAACGGTCCATCTGTGAGGAAGGCATCGATGATTTCTGGGCTTGGCGTGGCTGATTGTCCACCATCCAATTCGCACCATCCCTTCTCGATCCAGCCCGTTGTGTAGGATTCTTCAGATTCATCATCATATTCTACGAATCCAGATTCTTCATCTCCAACCAAATAGTTGAGATAGTGAGTAACAGGAGAATATCCATCGATTGGTGTATATGTGACTTGAATCCAGTAATCTCCATTTTCGGCATAAGAGTGTCCTTCCCAACCATCTTCACGATAGTCATCGTCTTGCCCATATCGATACTCGTATTCTTCGCTTCCATCGCCCCAATTGATAGACAGTGTGTCCAAGTCGGGTTTGTCATAGTAGACCTCTTGTTCAATCTCATCGTCCCAATATCGGAATTCGTCGTAATGCCATCCAATGCTGGCATAATCTCCACCACCACTGCCTTCCGAACGAGCGCAACCGGCAGTACCCGGTAGTGGCATCTGCCGCATGAATTCAAACTCAAGTCCAGACTCTGTGGTGCCAGTTGTTAGCACATCAGCCAATCCACCTTCTTGCGGGAGGACATCGCTGTGACTTGCACCCCATGTGGATCCCAGACCCGAACGCTCGATATCATCCTCAATATGAGCTGCCTGTGGGTGCTCATGTCCTTCGCGCCCCTCGTCTTCGTTACCACTGAATTCAGTAATGATGCCACTCACATCGCCATCAAGGTCCTCACCATTGTAATCTGCAACGATGTTTGTAGAACCAGTCGTGTAATCTACACTTCCTTCAGGTGAGAGTGTCTCAGCGGCTTCAATAGCCTTCTGGGGGGAGACTCGCAGAATTGCGATGTCGACTTCAGCACCCGTAACCGGTCCATAGGCGTCGTACGACAATGCATTGACGTCGTATGTTGAATCGACCGGCATGGTTTCATCTTGATCGACCAAGACACCTAGCGCAGACCCGATGAATATCTCATCCAAACTACTCTCATAGGTCATCGCCACCAGCATACTTGGAAGAAGTGGTTCCAGCTTAAGCACCGCTTCATCGACCTCATCAGCGTATGCGTAATCTTCCATGGGCTGGCTGAATGTCCAAATGGTATTCTCGATTGAATCTGCAGTCAATCGACCCAGATACAGGTGTCGATCGTTGTCCCTTTGTGTGAGAATGGTCGATTCCACATTGCCAGATGAATCGGTCATCGTCATGGTGAACGTCGCAGGATATTTTGAATCATCATCTGGGCCATAATATCTCATTTCGACACCGAGGTCAAGCGCGTGTGGATTGTATTCTGTCGTCTCTACATCGTGTAGTTCATCAAAAATGATGACCGCTGGACCGTTGTCATTCTGGCCATCTCCATCCTCGTCTTCCCATTCTGGATACCACTCGCTTTCTCGGGCTCCACCCGATGCATTGGCAAGCCATGAACCGAAGCCACCCAAAGCCTCTCCTGCATCTTCCCAAGCAGGGTCCTCAAAGGAACTCAACAGGTGGTCCAAGCAGTCCTCAGGGAGGGAATTGAAGTCATCAAAGGCATCGTTAACCCATGAATCGCTGGATTGCATATTGGCGGTCCAAGCCTGCCCTTCTGGTGTTTCCATCAACTGCTCGTATTCCCAGATGAACTCATCTGGCGTTTCATCACCATCGGTGTCAACAGCCTCCATATCCTGAATCACAAATCCTACAACGAGTTTTTGCATTGCAGTCATGTTGTCCACATCTTCGTTCATCAGTGGCTCAAGATATGCCTCTATCCCGGCAATGATGGCTTCAGGGTGAACTGAGACAGAAAGGAGGGCGATATTCTTCATCAGCGTCTGTGCTGCTTCAAATTGCTTGGTACCGTTTGCCAAGTCATCCAATGCGTCCTTGAGAGCAGTCCACTCATCGCTACCTAGCATGGCGTTGTATGCAGCCTCAAATTGATCTGTGCCTTCAAATCGAGTGAAATTCTCAATTGGATCAAAGGTCATCATGTAATCTGCCATTTCATCGAATTCATCCATCGAACGTGGTAGTGGGAATTCATTGAGGTAAGTCATCAATCCAGACATCATTGCAAGAGCCGCATCAACGTCCTCTGAGTCGAGGAATTCCATGAGGAACTCGAGGAATGTTGCGCCATCGGACAGGTTGTATTGGTCCGCTGAATCAAGCATGGCTTGCCAACTACCCGGTCCACTTCCATCGGTTGCTGTATCTACGAATTCCGCCCAGCCACCATTGGAATCAACCTGTAATTCAAGGACATCGAATTCGCCCTGAATTTGCGCTGTTGGGTTTGCAGTATCCCATGCATCATCGATGGCTTGGAGGACCTGTTCAAACTCGTAGCGGAAAATTTCCTGATACTGTGTTGAACTGTCCACAGCTCGCATTGAACCGTGTTCAGCTGTGAATGTAGCAGCATAGACACCACCAACCTCTGAGACTGGAAGTGTGAATGTTCCATCCCAAATCGCAGTATTGCCATCGTCCTCATGCACTCCAGTCTTGGTCAAAACCACAGTTCCAACCAAATCACCAACCGTTGAACCAGGGTTGCCAAATTGGGTGATGAAATCCAGTGGATCAACGTCCATTCGGAAAATATCAGCAGTGACGATGGTTTCACTGGTATGGCCTCTGGTCAGTGCTTGGAGTTCAACATCTCCTCCGACACTCGCAAGTTTGGTGATGACAGATCCATCGATACTCAATGTGTCATTGTTTCCAGCGTTATCATTCGGTGCTGGGATTCCAGCATATTCAGCCATTGTGGCCTGCATAGACATGCAAACAAGTAGGCCAACAATCAGTACGGCAGTGCGCTTCATGCAAGGTCATGCTATTCCGGCCGTATTTGATGCTTTTCTACAGATTCTATCTACGATAGAATTCGACTAGTCCTCGAGAATGGAAATTCCAAGCCTCAGAGCCCCTTCTTCATCGGCAAGAGAGGCACAGCCTCTGTCCTCAAAGTCGACCTCTGTCCAAGTTCCAGATCCAGGGGTGAATGATGTGCCCGGCAATGCCAGCGCTTCGAGGTAGATGCTCATGGGAGCCACAGACGCCACTCCTCCATTTACGGACCAAGCTTGTGCCAAAGTCGCGGTTCGATTTTCATCAAAGCACCAAGGGTGCAAATCAGGCACTTCCTCACCCACATCCAGCAAATCCCGAATTTGGTCGGTCTTCGTTGGCAACTCACTTGTAGCCGACACGTTGTGCAGCACATTCCATGAGTTTCGATGCGTGATTTCCAAAGCGGGCTTCACCGGTTCAAGGATTGAGGTTAAATCGATATCAGTTTGTGAAACAGTGTTGCAAGTGAATGTATCGGGTAGACATCCCGTAACTTGGCGCGAATTGTCCAGTAGAGTCTCGATTAGAATCCAAGGGCCTGTTCGACTTTCACCCTCGGAAAAGGCGGCATTGAATCGCTCATCAGGGTTCCACATCGGCGGGTCGTGAACAATCATGATGTCCCACTGTGTCGAGAGGCTTCCAGCATCCCAGTCAATGGTGAGCCATTCTCGATGAATCAATCCGTCTCCGGGGGACTCTCGCAAGTGTAGAACACTCAGTTGTGCTTCGACTCTACCCATGCCCCCTGGACCACCTTGCAATTGGGTGACATTGACCAGTCCCTCCATCAAAATGCCAGTACAATTCGAACAATCAGCACTTACGACACCTTGGACCTGCATGTCCACAGTCGCCTTAGCCCCTCGATCGTAATCATCCAAACCCAATGCATTCATCGACGCCCGTGTTGAAAGCGTCACAGTGCCTGACATGTGGGTGACTTCGAGATCTTCCTCGGGAGCAACCTCTGGCTCAATCCCAATCGATATGGTCGCTAGAATAACCAATATCAGA